>CAXEKM010000561.1:0-3639 GCA_963996645.1 uncultured Marinoscillum sp. | reverse complement strand
ATACAGGAGATTCCACATTTTTAGCCCTTACCAGGAAATTTCACGATGATGATATCATAGATCCTTTAGCTCATGGAGAGGATATTTTACCTGGGAAGCATGGGAACACGCAAATTCCAAAGCTGATCGCATCGGCAAGACTGTATGAACTAACGGGTGATGAAAATGAAAAACATGCCGCTGAATTTTTCTGGTCTACAGTGGTCAATCACCATAGTTACGTAACTGGAGGTCATGGCAATCACGAATATTTCGGCCCAGAAGATCAATTGACCAATCGCTTGAGTGATGAGACCACTGAGACATGTAATGTTTACAACATGCTTAAGCTTTCTGGGCATTTGTTTGAGTGGCAACCACAAGCAGAAATAGCTGATTATTATGAACGTGCATTATTCAACCATATTCTGTCATCTCAACATCCAGAAACCGGACGAGTGATTTACAACTTGTCCTTAGAGATGGGAGGGAAGAAGGCCTATGAGGATCCTTTATGGTTTACCTGCTGTGTAGGGACAGGTATGGAAACACACAGCAAGTATGGTCAACATCTTTATTTTCTAGGCGACCAGTCTTTATATGTAAGTCAGTATGTAGCGTCTGAACTGACATGGGAAGAATTGGGAGTTGTAGTAAAACAAATCACCACTTATCCAGAGGAGCAGGGAACAACACTGGAATTCTCAATGGATTCGCCTACAGCGTTTACCCTCTATTTGCGATATCCAAAATGGGCGGAAAAAGGCATGGAACTATTGATCAATGAAGAACTACAAGAAGTTAGTGGTGATCCTGGAAGTTTCGTTTCTATGGAGCGAACATGGGAAGATGGAGATCGAGTAGAAGTCAAGCTACCTTTTACCCTAAGAATGGAGCAAATGCCAGATGACTCCAGTAGAGTAGCCCTTTTTTATGGGCCAGTGGTGTTAGCAGGAGATATTGGTCCGGATACCTTGGAGATGTCCTATGAGCCAGGAAATGTACCTGTGCTTTTGGCACAAACACGAAATCCAGCAGATTGGCTAACAGCTTTGAATGAGCCGAATACCTTCAAAACCGAAGGAGTGGGTTATCCAAAAGACGTCCTGTTAAAACCATTTTATAAGACGCATGATCGGCGCTATACGGTCTATTTTGATTTGTTTAATGACCAGCAATGGAAAGCCTACCAATCGGAATATGAACAAAAACAGATTGAAAAACAGCAATTGGAGGCTTTAACCTATGACTTCTTTCAGCCGGGAGAAATGCAGCCCGAGAGAGATCATTCCTTCACCGGCGATAGTATTTATGTGATTGATTTCCGAAATAGAAAAGGCCGAGTAGCTAATCGAGGTGGATGGTTTGGTGTGGAAATGAAGGTAAAACCGAAATTTGCTATGGATCTTACTGTTGAATATTGGGGTGGGTTTACCGGATCTAAAACATTTGATATTGTAGTAGATGATCAGGTCATTGCCACCGAGAATATTTCTGGAAAAGCCGATGGTCAATTCATACAAGTGACCTATTCCATTCCTGAAGGTTTAACACAAGACAAGGAAAAAGTACAGGTTGATTTCAAACCACATATTGGCAACAGAGCAGGGCCAATCTTCGGAGTTCGTACAGTAGAGCGCAAAAAGTAAACGCTTCTAATTCATTCAAATTGAGCTTCAGGCAATGATTTTGTATTAAAAACTACAATTAAGGTAAAAATATTTTGGAGTTGACGAAACATATTAACTACGTTTAAGGTAAATATATTCATCATGGGAAAATATCAACTCGGAGAATTTGAAGAAGTGGTCATGCTGACCGTAGCCATCCTGCAAGGAGATGCTTATGGAATTAGCATCATTGAGGAGATGGAGAAACGCCTGGATCGCAAGGTGAGCATTGGTTCGCTACAAACAGTGCTCCGACGGTTAGAGAAGAAAGGATATTTGAAATCTGAGTTTGGAGAAGCAACAGCTGTTAGAGGAGGAAAACGTAAACGTTTTTTTGCCTTGACTCAACATGGTCAAACGATTCTTCGCGAAACCAAAGAGCAGCGTCTAGGCCTTTGGAATGCTATTCCTGATTTTGCATTGGATAAAAGGTAAAGACAAACAATTTTACTCCCCTCCCGATGGCTACCGGGACTAAAGGGAGGACTTTTGAATCGATGATTAGAAATGGAAAAGAACCATAAATATCCACCCAAATACTTACTAATCCTCTTCCGCTGGTTTTGTCATCCGGATTTTGTGGAGGACATAGAAGGAGACCTGCTGGAGCGCTTTGAATACAAGCGCGGTGAGAAAGGTTTATCCAGAGCGAGGTGGTTCTTTTTTCTAGAAATACTCAAACTACTCAGGCCGGGACTTATACGGCCACTATTTAGGACTAACTCAATACTACCAAACGCAATGATCAAAAACTACATCAAAATCGCTTTTCGAAATATGGTGAGGCACAAAGCTTTTTCGGTGCTCAATGTTGCAGGACTTTCTGTAGGAATCGCATGCAGCATTCTTATCATGATTTATGTTCAGAATGAACTGTCATATGATAAGTACAACGAAAAATATGATAGAACTTATCGGGTATTAGGTGCTTATGGTAACCCTGCAGATCCATCCACTTTCGAATATCAGGTATGGGGGTGTGCACCTGTAGGTCCTGCTCTACAACAGGAGTTTCCTCAGGTTGAAAATGTATTTCGATTTACTAGTGCTGAGCCATGGCTCATGGCCAAGGGAGATAAGAAATTTCAGGAAGACAACATCGTATTTGCAGACTCCACAGCATTTGATGTTTTTAGCTGGAAGATGCTGAAGGGAAATCCAGAGACTGCTCTGGTTCGTCCAAACACCATTGTTTTTACCGAAAGTCTGGCTAAGAAGTATTTTGGAGATGAGAATCCTGTTGGTCAAACAGTGATCATGGAAAATGAAGATCCTTTTGAAGTGACAGGAGTAATGGAAGATATTCCTTCGAATTCCCACTTTTCCTTCGATGCGATGATCTCTATGAGTACGTTTCATAGCAGAAGACCAAGCGTGTTTACTACCTGGGATTACGTGGATTTTTATACCTATTTCACGATTAAGCCTGAAACAGATATAGCTAGTATAATTTCACAAATTCCTCAAGTGCTTGAGAACCATGCAGGTAAAGCAAAGAATTATTACAACTTCCAGATAGAGCCTGTTTCTGATGCCTACCTCTATTCTGATGCATTGCGTCAGCCGGGACCAACAGGTAGTCTTTCCAATATCTACATGTTTTTGACAGTAGCTGTATTTGTATTGCTGATAGCTTGTATCAACTTTATGAATTTATCTACAGCCAGAGCTGTGGAACGAGCGAAAGAAGTTGCTATTCGCAAGGTTATTGGTTCCTTCAGGTCTACTTTGATCGCTCAGTTCCTTATAGAATCGATGGTGATTGTTTTATTATCAGGAATATTGGCCTTGTTTACGGTGATTTTGTCAGTGCCGTTTCTAGAGGTTTTATCTGGGAAGGAACTGTCAGTTGAGTGGTTGATGTCACCTCAGTTTATTGGAATATTCATAGGAGGTATTTTATTGGTAGGCTTATTGTCAGGAAGTTATCCGGCCTTGGTGTTGTCTAACTTTAAAACAGCTACAGTTCTCAAAGGAGCATTCGAAACTT
>CAXEKM010000560.1:0-4553 GCA_963996645.1 uncultured Marinoscillum sp. | reverse complement strand
CTTTTTCTTGATCACCTCAAATGTGGTGTCATATACGTGAGCTACCAGGTCATCACGATGCTGATCGTCCGTAATGAATGTTCTTAGCTTAGCATCTTTCAATACCAACTTCTCCACTCTAGGTCTGAATGAAAGTAGTTCCTCCAAAGACTCTACACTAGGCTTATTCTGGAGGATAATATCTTTTCTCTTCTCGATGAGATAGTTATCAATCCCTCTAAGAAGTCCAAGGAAAGATGTTTCTGCAGTATTTGGAATGTAACTGAAAACAGTGTTTTTCAAATCGAAATTAACTGCTTTCAACACACTAGGAATTAGTAACTCACCTAGTTTACGTCTTTCATTGTAAATATCTGGATCTGTACCTCTTGAGAAATAGATTCGCTCGAATGAACAAGACTTTCGCTCTTTTGGCTCAATGAATTGCTCTTCTCTGTAGCTACCATCTTTCTCAATGATCAGCGCATGACCAGGCTTGATTTCCTGGATATCATCGTAATGACAATCAAATGCAGTTTTGATAGCTGGCTTCTCAGAGGCAACAACTACCACATCATCATCTGCATAGTAATAGGCAGGACGAATACCATTTGGATCACGTGCTACGAATGAAGCACCGTATCCAACCATACCCGTCATGGTATAGCCACCATCAAAGTCTCTACAAGATTTTTCTAAAACTCTTCTAAGATCTATTTCATCTTCGATTACGTCAGTAATCTCCTGGTTGGTCTTTTTACCGCGATACTGATCAAAAATGGCTTGATTGGCTTCATCTAAGAAGTGACCAATTTTTTCCATTACAGTAACAGTATCCACCTTTTCTTTTGGGTGCTGACCTAGTGTAACGAGTTTATCAAATAACTCATCCACGTTGGTCATGTTGAAGTTACCGGCCATTACCAGGTTACGGCTTCTCCAGTTATTTTGTCTCAGGAATGGGTGACAGCTCTCAATATTGTTCTTTCCGTGGGTACCATATCTAAGGTGTCCCAACCAAACCTCTCCGGTGAAAGCATAATTTTCTTTCATCCATTGAGCGTTGTAAAACTGTTCTTTTCCTTCCTTCTGTGCTTTATTGTATTTCTTGCTGATTTTGCCAAAGATCTCATCTATTGGCTGCTGATTGGTAGTTCGGTATCTACTGATGTAGCGTGTTCCCGCTGGCATGTTCAGTTTGATATTGGCGACACCCACGCCATCTTGTCCTCTATTGTGCTGTTTCTGCATTAAGATGTACATCTTTTTTGCAGCGTAAGCAGGCGTACCATATTTATCAATGTAGTATTGAGGAGATTTTCTTAAGCGAAGAAGTGCTACTCCGCATTCGTGTTTGATAGGGTCGCTCATGTATCAATTACCAATCAAGGAATTTAATATTATTTGCAATGTTATTCAATATTTCCGGCCTAAAGAACAACCATAACACCAAGAGTGTGAAAATAGTTGCTATGACCCGTTGACTTAGCGATGACTGGGAATAATTTGTGTTTTGTCCGTCCTTTAAAAACATCTGATAAGGAATCTTTAAATAGAAAAACAAAGAGAAAACCACACTAATTACCGCAATAACCAAATAAGATACGGTCAAAGGATCTCCAACAGATTGGTACCACTCCCACATGACCGTGAACAAAAATAATTTTATCGTGAAACCCGAAGTAGGTGGCAACCCAATTAAGGCAATCATAACCAACACTACCAAACCTCCCAAATAAACTTCTTTTTTATACAGGCCAGCAAATTGTTCTACTTCGGTCATTCCTTTGGACTCAAACAATGAAACCAGATAGAACACAGCCACATTCATCAGTGCATACACCACAGCATACCAAACAAAAGCACTCATTCCATTCTCAAAAGGAATCAACACAGCCGCCATTAGGAACCCTGAATGAGCCACTGCTCCGTATGCAATGAGGCGTTTCACATTGGTCTGACGAAGTGCTCCTAGTGTTCCCATCCCTATTGAAGCAATACCCATGATGGTTACAGCATTGAGTAGCCAACTGATATCATAAACATTCAAAGCATCCAATATTCGATTGAGCAAGACAAATCCAGCAATTTTTGGAATCACCGAAAGTACTGCAACTGCGTCGGTTGGAGTAGCTTCGTAAGTGCTTGGCACCCAAATATGAAATGGAACCACACTAACTTTGAACAGTACTCCTCCAATAAATAAGATCATTCCTAAATTCAAGAATGCCGAATTTTCAATGACTCCAAAATCCATCTCTGACAGAGATAGTGTTCCTGAATAACCATACAAAATAGAAGCGCCATAAAGAGCAAGCGCTGAGCTAACCCCTCCAAATAGCAGGTATTTCATTCCTGCCTCAAATGATTTCTTCTTGAAGTCAAAATTGGTCAGGGAATAAGAAGCGAAAGATGTGAGCTCTATCACCAGATAAATGACCAGCAAATTGTTAGCTCCAAGCATTAAAGCACTTCCCAGGATCATGGAGAGCATTAGAAAATAATATTCGCTTCCATGCTGCTCAGCTGTTGGGTAAAAGACTATCCAGATTGCCGTAAAGACAAATAGTGCTTTTAGTAATACACCAAGATCATTGAACTGTAGGTTTTCACCCAAAAGCGCTGCTTCCTCCTGTCCAAACGAAAGTAATAACAATGCGAGCAGTAAAACCGCAATGAAACCAATTTTGTAGGCCAGCTTATGCTTAACAACCAAGCCTAAAATAAGGATGACTATTGCTCCGGCTGCAAGACTGATTTCAAAAGACAGAAATCCCAGGTCGCCGATAATGTCTTTGAGTTGAGTCAGCATATTAGAGATTCAAATAAGTCTGACCCTGATTCATAATATGCTCCACAAAGAAGTTCATGGTATTCTCAATTGGCCCCAGCAACAACGAAGGAAATACTCCGAATAGCAAAGTGAGCAACGCCAATGGCATCAACATTAACCATTCTCTAGCTGAAAGATCAACCATCTTCACATCCCAGGCAGCCTCTCTCGTCCAGTACTTACCGAAGAACATTCGTTGCAATGTCCACAAATAATAGCCTGCAGAAATGATCAAGCCCAGTACGGACACCATTCCAATCCAGCTTGGGATAACTCCATTGATACTTTCCGCGCCAATTGCTCCCATAAATACCAAAATCTCTCCCACGAATCCAGAGAGTCCTGGTAAACCTAGAGAAGCAAAGAAGAATAGCACTACAAAGAAGGTATATTGTGGCATTTTGGAAGCCAACCCACTCAAGCTTTCTATTTGGCGGTCATGCGTTCTGTCATAAATCACCCCAACGATCAAGAAGAGTGCGCCAGAAATAAATCCGTGTGAGACCATCTGGAAAAGAGATCCTGTAACTCCTTCTGCAGTAAGAGCCGCTAACCCTAGTAACACGAATCCCATGTGAGAGACCGAAGAATAGGCAATTAATTTCTTCACATCATTCTGCGCCATAGCGACCATCCCTCCGTACACAATGGAGATCATTCCAATAATGGCGACAGGTTGAGCCAACTCGATGGCTATGTCTGGGAAAATGGCATAACAGATACGGAATAATCCATAGCCCCCTACTTTCAGCAATACTCCCGCCAACAAAACAGAAATCGCCGTTGGGGCTTCTACGTGCGCATCTGGCAACCATGTATGGAATGGAACTGCAGGCAATTTGATAATGAATCCAATCAACAACAGAATAAATGCCCAGTATCTTAAACTAAATCCCCAAAGAACGAATGAACTTCCCGGAGTTAACAATGTATTTTCTAAAAAGCTGCCGTCCATCATTTGGACTAAGCTGAAGGTATTGATTTGATTACCTGCTTCATCAATTGAACCTGTAGACAAGTACAGGCCAATCATCACAATCAAAATCAACAATGAACCGAATAGTGTGTAAAGGAAAAATTTGATGGATGCATACGATCTTCTTGGCCCGCCCCAGATTCCGATAAGGAAAAACATCGGGAGCAGCATGAACTCAAAGAAGACATAGAACAAAAAGAAATCAAGTGCTACAAAACAGCCGATCAAACTGCCACTCAGAATCAAATAAAGGATAAAGTATCCTTTCACCTTTTGCTCGAGCTTCCAGGATGAAATGACACCTATCACCAAAAGCAAAGCACTTAATGTCACCAATGGCATACTGATACCATCCACTCCGACGAAATAGTCTACTTGAAGCGATCCGATTGACCCTATTTTGAAATGAATCCATGGCACTAATTCCGTAAACTGAAAAGCCTCGCTCCAAAGTGATGGCTTAGCATCACCATCAAACTGAAAAAATAACAGCAATCCCAGCACCAACTGGATACCAGTTGCTGCTAATGCAATTACCTTGATCAACTGACTCTTATCCTTAGGAATAAACCCAACGACCAGCGCAGCGATAAACGGAATAAATATGAGCCAACTAAGCAGGTTTTCCATTCTTTACTTTCTACTTAAAATTGAAACCAGAGAATAATGGTAATTAGCAACACTAACAACCACACCAACTGATTCTGAATCTTTCCTGACTGTATACCGGTGAGCATAGCTCCCACAGTTTTAGAAATCCACCCG
>CAXEKM010000559.1:0-5558 GCA_963996645.1 uncultured Marinoscillum sp. | reverse complement strand
TTTGCATCAGCGGGGTAAATACAACAGCGAAACAGCTCCCAGGCCGGGATTGATTTTGTTGGACCTTAACATGCCAAGAAAGGACGGGCGTGAGGCGCTAATGGAAATCAAAAGCGATCCTTCGCTAAAAAGAATTCCAATTGTGGTTTTAACCACCAGTAAATCTGAGGAAGATATTTTGAAAAGTTACGACTTAGGAGTGTCCTCTTTCATCACCAAGCCAGTGACATTTGAGGATTTAGTACAAGTAACTAAAGAACTTGGAAAATACTGGTTCGGAATAGTGGTTTTACCAGATTAATCAACGAATATGAACTCATTGACCAACGGTAGGGAAGTTAGAATTCTATTAATAGATGATGATGAAGATGATTACATCTTAACCAGGGATCTTTTCATGGAGATGAAGACATTCACCTACCAGTTGGAATGGGAGAATGATTATCGCCGGGCTAAAGAAAAAATTTTCACCAACTCGCACGACGTGTATCTAGTTGATTTTCGGCTTGGTGAAATGGATGGATTGACATTGATTTCTGAAGCGCTTGAGTTGGGAATATTGAGTCCTATGATCTTATTAACAGGTGTCGGTGATAAGCAAATAGATATGGAAGCTATGAGAAAAGGGGCTTCTGACTATTTGGTTAAAAGTGAGATTAGCCCTGAGTTGCTAGAGCGATCTATTAGATATTCCTTGAATCATTCTCAGGCATTAAAAAAGATCAGCGAAAATGAAGGGAAGTACAGGGACTTATTTGAACGCTCATTAGATGCAATCTATCTGGTAGATTTAGAATTCAATATTGTGGATGTTAATCCATCTTTCTGTCGATTGTTTGGTTGTGACCATGCCGATGTTAAGCATAAGAATTTGAAAGTCTATTTCAAGGAAGAGACTTCATTTAATCAACTTTTGAGTGAATTGAAGTCAAATTCTGGTCAGGTGAAGGATTTTGAAGAGTCCTTCAGGTCTTCTGATAAGGAAACTTTGATATGCAGATTGACCATGATTGAAAGATACAATCATGATGCGGAACATATTGGATATCAGGGGTTAATTCATGATGTAACACTCAACAAACGAGCTGAAGAGCAATTGCTTTTAGCTGAGAGATTGTCGATGACAGGTAAACTCGTGCGAAGTATAGCTCATGAGGTACGAAATCCTTTGACCAACCTCGAGCTTGCATTAAATCAACTGGAAGATGAGTTGAATCCAGAGAGTGATTTGTCAGATACTTACATGACCATAGCGCATAGAAATGTAGGGCGAATTGATCAGTTAATTAAAGACCTTTTAAATTCCTCCAAGCCGAAAGAGTTAGAGATGGTCACCTGTAAAATCATCGACGTATTGGAAGGTGCACTGGACTTGGTGAAGGATCGTATTACCCTAAAGGGAATGCGAATAGAGAGAGATTATCAACTCAATAGTGAGGTGACTCTGGAAGCTGATCCTGAAAACATTAAAATCGCACTTCTTAATATTCTTGTTAATGCCGTAGAGGCGATGCAACCGAATGAAGGTTGCCTGGATGTTAAGATCAAAAATATCAATGAGTCAGTTTATCTGTTAATCTCTGATAACGGAAAAGGAATGACCAAAGCAGATTTAGAGCAGTTGTTTGATCCATTTTACACCAAGAAGCAGGATGGTATGGGGTTGGGGTTAACTACTACCCAAAATATCATTCATTCTCATAATGGAGAAATCAAGGTAACCAGTACCTTAGGAGGAGGTACCACGTTTACCATTTGTTTGCCTGAGATACAAAGCAGGTAATATCTTCTACATACTGTGTAATTAATTCCACACAGTTTACTATGAATGTTGGGTTTGGAGCTATTCTGCCGTTTGGTATGGTTTTGTCTTATGTATAGACATCACTAAATAAGAACTTGATATGTTACGTTGGACCTTAATATTTTTAGTAGTAGCGCTTATCGCAGCACTTTTTGGATTTGGAGGAATAGCAGCCGGAGCGGCAGCCATCGCGAAAGTGATATTTTTTATCTTCCTCGTTCTTTTTGTAATTACACTTATCATGCGATTAGCTAAAGGAAGTTAATTTTTCGACTCACTATGTAAACTCGACTAAAAGTGATGGCAGTGCCTTCACTTTTTTTGTTTTATCGAGGGTTAGTTAAATGCTTATGAGCATATTTAACCCGTGAAAAAAGTCATTCGAGCCATTGTGATTATTCTCTGCGTTTGGTGGGGTTTTTCGGTTTTAATTGCATTCTTCAAAGTCAATCTCCAAAATGGAGAACTCTGCGAAGATGAAATGACTGAATATTCTGAGTACACGGATCATCAGCGCAATTGGCAATTCATTTCTACTTCCGAAAGGCATTGTCTCAATTTTCAAACGGAGTTGCAGGCACACGATTTATCTAGAGAACATCGCTTCGACGTTTACAGTCGACTTGCCCACCCTTCTGACCCGTGGAAACAGCTTTATCGTGAATTTTCTGATCGTGATGAAGATGTAGAGTTTCTAGTGGATAGCATGAGAACCATCGCCATCAATGAAGGACTTTCTGGGATTGATTTAGCTGAATTAGTGGTCACCTTTGTTCAGGACATACCATACAGTTTTGTGATTACCGGAGACTGTGATGATTGGGATAAGGATGGTCACCCATGTGTTGGAAATGTTCGATTAGGATTATATACTCCCTACGAGTTTCTTCATACAGAAATGGGAGATTGTGATACCCGAGCAGTGCTCATATTTGCCGTTCTAGAACGACTCGGATTTGAGCCTGTTATCGTAATAAGTGATGAATATGCACATGCGATGATTGCTTTGAATATTCCTACTTCAGGAGACTTCATTACACACAAAGGGAAGAAATATTATTTTTGGGAAACCACAGCTAAGGGTTGGATGGCAGGAATGCTACCTCCTTCTTATGGAAATAAAGACTACTGGAAAATAGCATTAGCCAATGAACTCTAAATTGATCATTATAAGCTTGATTGAGATCTTTTCTGCGATCACAATTGGTATTTTTATATTGTCACTCACCTATAAACTGGTGCAGTGGGTTGGTAAGAAATACTATGGTATACAGGAGTACAATCTCGCCTACAGCATTTTTACCGGTGCTATTATTCTATCAGTCGGGATTATGGTAGAAGGAATCATCGATCCACTTATTTCATCATTTCGTTTGATGAACAAAGCTGATAATAGCCTGCTGTTTTCACTGAAGTACTTTGGGATTGGTGCGATTTATATAGGAATCGCTTACACAGTAGCTGTGGCCATTGGTTTGATCAGTACTTTTCTCTACGCCAAATTGACTCCAATTGATGAATTCGAGGAAATTAAAAACAACAATGTAGGAGTGGCCATAATCATCAGTACAATCATCATCACATTGACGATCTTCTCTAAAGATGGTGTGAAGTTGCTGATTGAAGCCCTTGTGCCATATCCAGAGTTGCCTCCTTCCGGGTTTTAGTATTGCTCCGGAAGAAGGTAATTAGGATAAATTTTTAAATGCTCTTTCTGAACACGCTCTCTAACTAGGTCTCTGAACTCTTCAAGATGATACTTAGTGTGAGCAGAAACGAAAATACTGTCTTTGCTATTCTGACTTCCCTCAGGGTTAAACTCTGAGATGTCTTCAATCTTATCTACTTTGTTGTAGACTTTGATAGTCTGAATGTCTGCAGCGCCAATTTCTTCCAGTGTTTGCTCTACTACAGAAATATGCTCTTCATAAGAAGGATTGGAAGCATCAATGATATGCAATAGGATATCTGCTTCTTTTACCTCTTCAAGCGTTGATTTAAACGACTCAATCAGGTTGTGAGGTAGTTTTCTAATGAATCCTACCGTGTCAGAAAGTAAGAATGGAATCTGATTGATCACCACTTTTCTTACCGTAGAGTCTACTGTTGCGAAGAGCTCATCTTTTGCATAAACATCTTCTTTGCTTAGCAATTGCATCCAGGAAGATTTACCTGCGTTGGTATATCCTACTAGTGCTACACGAACGATTCCATCTCTGGATTTTCTTCTTGTAGCCGCTTGCGTTTCAATTTTATCAAGCTTCTTACGAAGAATATTGATTTGGTTACGAATATTACGTCTATCCGTCTCGATCTCTTTCTCACCAGCACCACCCCGAGTTGCAGTGCCACCTCTCTGTCGCTCCAAGTGGGTCCACATTCGAGTAAGTCTAGGAAGCAAATATTGATACCTTGCAAGCTCCACTTGCGTTTTAGCTTGATTAGTTTGAGCTCGTTTTAAGAAGATATCCAGGATCAATAAACTTCGGTCATAGACTTTGACTTTTAGTTCTCTTTCCAGGTTTCTTAGTTGAGATGGACTTAGGTCATCATCAAAAATGACATTGCCAATATTTTTTGCCTTTACAAATTCACAAATCTCTTCCAGTTTACCTTTTCCAACATAGGTTCTGGTATCTGGATGTTCAAGCTTTTGCGAATAGGCTTTTTCTACTTTTATATCGAGTGTTTGAACCAAAAATTCCAGCTCATCCAGATACTCTTGCGTTTTGTCATCTGTCTGAAACTTTGGAGCCACAGCCACCAATACACCGAATTCCTGCTCTTTTTTGGTTTCTATCATAAAAATTCACACAATTATTGTCCTACAGTACATAAATTGTCTCTAGGAAGTTTCAAAATTAGTGAAAAAAAGAGCTCATAGTCATATGAAGGTAGCGATCATGATTAATACTAGCTGGAATATCTACAATTTCAGGCGAGGATTGATTGAAACATTGATCAAAAGAGGAGATGAGGTGGTGGCGATAGCACCTAAAGATGATTACTCAGGAAAGTTGGAGGAAATTGGGTGTCGATTTCGTCACCTGGATATGAGCGCAAGTGGAATGAATCCAGCTACAGATTTTGGACTTATGGTCAAAATGAGAAAGGTACTGAAAGAGGAGCGTCCTGATATCTTATTGACTTACACGATTAAACCCAATATCTACGGTTCATTGGTTTGTGGAAATTTGAAAATACCATGTATCTGCAATGTTAGTGGGTTGGGTACAGTGTTTTTATGGAAGAGTACCGTGAAGAAGATTGCCGTCGGACTTTACAAGCGTGCTTTCAAAAAGAATTCCTGGGTGTTTTTTCAGAACAATGAAGATCGCGATGACTTTCTCAAGTTCATCCCCATTTCAAAAGATAAAACGAGCTTGTTGCCAGGTTCAGGTATTAATACCACACACTTTCAACCAATGATGGTAGAGCCGAATAAAGTGCCAGTTTTCACTATGATTGGGCGCTTGATCGTTGAGAAGGGTGTTTATGATTTTATTGAAGCCATTAAGATTGTTAAAAAGAAGAAGCCAAATACGCACTTCCGATTGATTGGTGAGCTAGATGAGACGCATTCACGGAGTATTCAAAAGGCTGAACTGGACTCATGGTTAGCTGATGAGCTAATAGAATATGTTCCACATTTGTCAGATGTACGTGATGCGGTGGCCACTTCTGATGTAATAGTATTGCCTTCTTATCGAGAAGGTACACCACGAACATTGCTTGAAGCTGGAGCTATGGGAAA
>CAXEKM010000558.1:0-2902 GCA_963996645.1 uncultured Marinoscillum sp. | reverse complement strand
CTGGACACCTTTGGACCAATCTATGTGACAGAAGAAGGTCTAAACTATGTGGATGAAAAGTATCCAATGAGCTGGACGGAATAACAACAACGTTTTAAGAAACACATGCAAATCCCTACAAGAGCACTCTGGTAGGGATTTTTTTATTCCCATACCTATCGAAATCTCTCCAAATTTCACGAATCAGGACATACTCACTCTTACCTCCAGCAGTTTTCGCCGTATGCTTGCATGAAGATCAAACGACAACTCATGAAGTATTTTTACATTCTCCTATTGTTGATTTCAACCTATTCAGTCCATGCGCAAAAAGAGTTTCAAGGCGTATTCATCGGGCTAGATATCAACTACCATTATTTATTTGGAGGAGCACAGGTAAATGGTCGTGAAACCATTGGAGATGAGATCAGAAGCGCTTTCGGAATTACGGGTGGGTACAGATGGCATTTTGACAATGACCTTGTCTTCGGAATGGAAGTACAGCTCAACAAACCATTCGGAACTTTTAAAAATACTTCGAATCCTGCTCGGGCAATTGTTAACTATTTCATCAAACCACAGTCTGCTTTACAGTTTCAATTTGGCAAAGTGCTAGGAGCTGAAAACAATCACCTGATCCTGGGTTATTTCGCTTTCAACCAAACCAGATTTGATATTGACATCACCATGCCAGATGGAAGTAAGTTTCAACAAACCGACTTTGAAAACTTTGGCCGAGTTGGTCTCGGATATGAAGGAAGATTTTCTAGTCATTGGTCCACACGATTCCAAATTGGAACGAGCATGGACGCACTTCCAGATACTCATAATGGCATCGACACCAAACTCAATCTGCTCTACGGATTTTAGATCAAAAACATAAACCTTAATCAATCATGAATCAAAAACTCAGAAACTGTGTGCTTCTGATAGCTATGCTATTGGGAGTTCAAAGGATGACTTATGCTCAATTTCACACACTCAAAATACCACAGGCAAGCAATTTTGTGAAAGAAACACAAACACTTGGTGTTACTGATATTACTATTACTTATCATAGTCCAGCTGCACGAGGCCGGGATGTCTGGAACAACCCCAACGTCATTCCTCAAAATGGTGAACCAATAGCCTGGAGAGCTGGTGCCAACATGAATACCACGATTAGCTTCAGCACTGACGTGATGATAGAAGGACAACCACTCTCAGCAGGGACTTATGGGTTTCATATAATCCCAAGAGAGGATAAATATGAGTTGCTATTTGCTCATGCTTCTGAGCAATGGGGCAGCTACTATTTGGATGTAGAAAATGACGTCACTTTAAAAGTAGAAGTATCCTCGGAAGAAGCTCCTTACTCAGAAAAGCTGGATTATGAGTTTATGAACTGGCAAGAAAATGAAGTAACCATAGGTTTGGAATGGACAGAAAGAAGGATCCCTTTCAAAGTATCAGTTGACCTGAATGAAACGGTGATCACAAGCTTTAGAAGTGAACTTCGCGGGCTCAACACCTATCGATGGGAAGCCTGGAATGATGCTGCAAGTTGGTGTTTAAACCATGACACGAATTTGGAAGAAGCTTTGGAATGGGCGAACCGATCAATTAATGGTGGATATAATGGGTTTGCGGCCAATAAAAATGCTAGTAACCTCCAAACTAAAGCTGAAATATTGGCCAAACTAGATCGCAAAACCGAATTGAAGCAAACCATACAAGAAGCGATCAGCATGGATATGGATCCAGGGCAAACGAACTACTTCAGTATTTTTCTATTGAAAACAGGCAACTATGAAGATGCGATTACCCTTCTTAACCGAACTCTTAAGAACCATCCTGACACCTGGTTTCTGGAGCTGAATAAAGGAATTGGTTATTACTTCCTTGACAAAAAATCAATCGCTCTAAAACACTTGAAACAACTAAAACCGAAAGCTCCAGAATACTTTGCTAAGCGTCTTGGTCAAATTGAAAATGAAATTCAAAATGGCACTTACAAACTTCCAGGAACCTAAAGATTAGGCCGTTTTTAACTGGGATGATTCCATGTATTCCGTTGGAGTCATTCCGGTTTCTTTCTTAAAAGCCGTATAAAACGAACTGGTTGTTTTAAAACCAGATTGCTCTGCTAAATATTCAATGGTAAAATTGCTTTGCTCAGGATCGGAGATCAGTTCTTTAAAAGCGATCACTCTAAAATGACTCAAGGCTTCTGGGAATGATTTATTGTAAAGTTCACGCACAGCCTTTGTCACCTGATAAGCAGGCACCTGGATTTGCTCCGACAATGAATTTACCGAAATTCCAGTCTTCAGAAACACCCGATCGAGTTCAAAACTTCGCCTAACTTCTGCAAGCACTTCAGAGGAAACGGCTACTTTCTTGGTTTTCACACCAAAAACTGGCGGATTCTGCAGCACTTTCATAAATAGATAAAAGATAAATGCAGAGGCAACCAATGAACCATAAGCGTAAAAGACAATTGTTCCTGCCAAGTGCTGTAGCACGAAAGCAGACCAGGTTCCCCATCCTACTACAAGCGTTGTAGAAATCCATCTTTTCTCCTCTGAAGAATTATATTGGAATCTGAAGTGTCTGTACAATACAACACCCAAATATCCAGACATCAACAAGGTAGCAGATTCATATAAAGTTGTTTCCAAAGGATCAGGAGTGATCACAAAACAAGTGATTGCGCCAATCACAGGAATTAGAAAATGCAAGAGTATTAACGAGTTAAACTTCTTATCTCTGTGATGAGATTTGGAGACATAAGTAAGAAATAATGGACCAATACTTGCCAATGCAAAAAAACCGATAGCTAATCCGATTGGCGATATTTCGTAAAAAATGAAGAAAATGATGGATTTAGCTATTCGCAAACCAATCGCCAAAACAGCCAATCCCAACCACACTACTGCTGAAT
>CAXEKM010000557.1:0-2738 GCA_963996645.1 uncultured Marinoscillum sp. | reverse complement strand
TTTCCAGTTCCAAATTGACCTTGCAATGCAAGGTTGGTTGTTCCCATTTGGAATGCGCCAGCAAGGTTTTCGCTTCCTAATTGATATTGAATAGCAACATTGAAGTCACTTTCATCTGAACCAGCACCAACTTGCTCGATATACGCCACATTGCTTTCTCCATCCTGAATTTGTTTTGCAAAACTGAAGTCATCGTATTGTTTAGTTACAGCCATGTTGCCTTCTCCATCTTGATCAATGAAAGACTGATTGTATGTGCCTATTTGTTCGATTTTGGCATCATTTTCAGTTCCGTGTTGATCGATAAAGGCCTGGTTGAAACTTCCACCTTGTAAGACTCCAGGAGCGCCTGCGTATCCAGGTATAGTTCCGGCTGTGTTGCCTTCACCATGTTGGGTGATTTGAGCATAGTTGTCATCTCCGCCTACTTGCACCTCTGCAGTGGCTACGTTGCCTTGGCCATGTTGATCTATTTCAAATAGGTTTCGGTCACCGTTTACAGTTCTGAGGTATGAGTAGTTTTCTTTGCCGTGTTGGCTTACAAAGGAGCTGTTTTCATCACCAGCGAGTTTTACTACCGAGTAGTTTTCTCGTCCTTTTTGGATTTGGCTGGAGAAGTTATAGCTATTGTAAGCGTCTGCCTGAGCATAGTTTTCATGACCTTCCTGATCTTGTACGAACAAGTTACCATCCTTTCTTTGACTGATTATGGCGTAGTTTCCTTCACCATTTTGTGTTTGGAAAGCCCTGTTCAATGTAGGATATGGATTGCCCCAGGAAGTATATGCAGTTTGGTCAACTACCGCTTCATTGAGGTGGCCGTCTTGAACTTGTAAAGAAAAGTTTTCTGTACCCTTTTGGCCTAACCAGGCATAGTTTTCAGTTCCGCTTTGGAATTGTGCAGCTACGTTGGAAAGACCAGTTTGGTCTATGTAAGCATGTTGGAGCTGACCAGTTTGCACTTGCAAACCCTGGTTAAGCCATCCATCCTGGGTGGTCATCGCAAAATGACTTTCACCCATCTGAAATACATCGGCATCATTACCTTCTTGCGCAAAGCCTGCATATGCAAGGAGAAATAACCCGGCGAGTAATAGGTTTTTCATGGCTAATGAAATTAAATGTGAGAAAAAAACGTGTTTCAGATCATCTGAAGACACGTGTAATTTTACGGCCAAAACCGGTGATTTTTGCGGATTTAGGTGTTTGAAGAGTCAAGACTTACTTTGATAAGAATCAAAGCCCAATTTGACTATGACCTAATGAGCTGTTTGGTACATTATACCAGAAAGTAAATACTAGAAGATGATTTGAATGGTGTGGAAAATAATAGTTACCCGGTATTGCTTATTCTGTTAAGTCTCTCTATGTCAATTATTTCAATGATGTGTTGAGACTCTTTGATGATTTTGTCTTTCTTCAGTTCTTTGAATAGTCTTGAGACACTTTCTTTGGAGGTTCCCAGAATTTTGGAGAGATCGGTTTTGGTTAATGTCAGCTTAAATGGATTGGTTTCATAGATGTTTTTTTGTAAGTAAAGCAGTAATTCAGCCATTCTGCCATGGATGTGCTTGGTAGAGAAGGAATAAAGTTTGTTAAACATGGTAATCATGTCATTATTGACATAGCGCATCATTTCTTTCGCAAAATCCGGGTTTGCAGTAAACATGCTCTCGAATGTGGCAAGATCAATGAAGCAGGCAGATATTTCAGAAAGTGCTTCTGCAGAATACTGATACTTAGCATTGGTAAACAAGGATTGTAACCCGATGATGTCGCATTCTTTTTTCAAAAGAAGTGTAGAGTACTCGGTGCCGTTCTCCACATACATTTTAGCCAGACCGGTGCGCATGCAGATGATGCTGGTGGCTCTAGTGCCCTGCTTGCAAATGTTTTCTCCCTTTTTGAAGGTTACTTCTATCCGGGTGGAATCCAACAATGATGCCTGGTCGCGAGTGAGAATGTGATCATGAATTTTTCTTAACACACAATTCTCACAATTGCCCTCTTGACAACAAATCGATTCGTGTCTATCTCCAGTTTGGCATGTCTGCATTTTCAAATAAGATGTTTCGGTTGTTTCCATCAATGTCCATGGTGTATGTGGATACAGCTCCGCTGCCATCATTCAATACATTGGTGAAAATGATTTTCGAACCGAATGGTGAAAAACTTGGTCTTAAATCGTTCGTTCCCTGTTCCTTGCTGGTCGAAATGTCGGTAGATTCCATGGTCTCCAGATCAAGTATGAATATTCTGGAATCGAGTTGACGACCGTCCTCTGATTCAAATCCACTCACATCTCGGGAATAAACGATTTTGGACCCATCAATAGAAAAAGATGGATTCTCTAAAATGCCAGGTAAATCGTCGATTATTCTTGTCGTGTCAGTACCGTCAGGATTCATCAGGTAGATCTCGTTTTCATATGGAAGTGCTCCTATAGTCTGAATCACAATTTTATTGGTCACACCTGAGTAATCACAATCACCATAATGCCTGTTCTCTGGAGCAGATGCTATCAGTTTCAGGTTAGAGCCATTTTTTTCAATGCTATATAGCTTGTCATAATGGCTATATATAAAACCTCCATTATCCGGCCACCAGCAGTATTCTCCTCCATCGCTATAATATCCGGAAATAGGTAGGCTCGTGACCTGGTGTGAGTTTTCTCCTTTGTGATCCATGACAAATAGTTGATTGCTCATTGTTTTGTTGGCAGTATAGGCAATCTCTGT
>CAXEKM010000556.1:0-2127 GCA_963996645.1 uncultured Marinoscillum sp. | reverse complement strand
GATATCTCACCAAAATCCTGCATGCAAAGCAGTATGGTCGAGAAAAATGGGAAGATCAGCCCGAAGACAGACCCGTAAACCAAATACCTTAATGATACCTTCATTCTATAGCTGATCACCTAAATCTACAACAAAATAAGCCGATAATCTCCAAAAAAAGAGATTAATAGATCAATAATCTCAAACACCTGTTTATGAGAAAAAACTGAGATCATTTATATTACTTGTTGATCTAAAAACTCAACACACTAAATACTCAAATGATGAAACGACTAATCTATGCATTCACAATAACCCTGATTGCTTTCCAATGTTCACCCAAAAAGTCCATCAAAGATGAACCAGTCCGAAAAGGCCTTACAGAATCCGAAAAAATAGCGAATATTGAAGAAGCAATAACTTTTGACCTGATCAGTGTAGAAATCGGTGCAACGAGAGAACAAATGAATGTCAGTCAAGAACACCTTTATGGTAAATTCTTTGAGGATCGAGCTGAATTCTATATCGTTGAAAACCCTGACCTATATGTTTCTGATGCCCTGGTCAATCGTCTAACCCTTTACTTCATCGATGGCACCCTTTGCAAAAAGAAATATGAATTAGATACCGATATCAGCCAGGAATTAATGAAAGCATATGGTGGTTTTCGATTCAAAGCGCTCAATGACACTACGTACAAGCTCTCGAGAGAAGAAAAGATCGTCGTAAAAAGTGATTCAGGAAGCTTCATTAATGATTCGTTCAACAGATACCAAATGAAGTGGGAAGACGAAGGAGTAGCGATCAAATATCTTGTTTTTAAAGACACTACCGCGGGACAACTCGAGCTCGTTGAAGAACTGCTTTCTTACAAGGATCTGCTTAGAGCAGCAGAGTTAGAGATATAAGTCAATTATTTTTTGACTTAGAAGTAAATTGAGAATGAAAAACCTTATAACATTAATGACCATTGGCCTGATGTGGTCTTGCGGTTCGGAAAAATGTGCAGATAATACGATATGTACTAAAATTTTTAAATCTGTGGTTGTTCAAGTCCAAAATCAGACTGGCGAAGCAGTTTCTTTAGATAGTTCCGCTACTTACAAATCAGGTGAAATTATCTTCTCAATGGACGAAATGGAGGAGAATCTGGAATATTATGTAGTTCTCAACGACTCCCATAAAGACCTGATTGAAACGTCCGGAACTGAAGTCATTTTCAAAGGATGGAGAGATGGAGAAGCCCTAATAGAAGAAACGTACATCATAGGGCACGACTGTTGTCATATCATCAAGATTGAAGGCCCAGATACAATAACAGTAACTCTCGATTAACTTAAATTTTTCTTGAAAAAATCAATGGTTCTACTCCAGGCTAGTTTCGCATTAGCCTCATCATAGCGTGGAGTAGAATCGTTATGAAATCCATGATTAGCATTGGGATAAATATAAGCCTCATATGCTTTGTCATTTGCTTTCAAGGCCTCTTCATAAGCCGGCCATCCAGCATTGACACGCTCGTCTAACTCTCCATAATGAATTAGCAATGGAGCGTTGATTTTTGCAGTTTCTTCAGCTGTGGGTTGGCTTCCGTAAAATGGAACCGCCGCCTTTAGGTCAGGCACTTCTACAGCCATCATATTGGACACCCAGCCCCCAAAACAGAACCCAACTACTCCAACTTTTCCAGTACATTCCTCATGATCTCTCAAATACTCAAAGGCAGCGATGAAGTCATTGAGCATTTCACCACGATCACGCTGACGCTGCATAGTTCTTCCTTCGTCATCGTTACCAGGATAACCACCCAGTGGAGAAAGCGCATCTGGTGCTATACTAATAAATCCTTCTTTGGCAGCTCTACGCCCTACGTCGGCTATGTATGGATTCAATCCCCTATTTTCATGAACAACAACAATTCCAGGAAGCTTTCCTTCGGCATTTTTGGGTCTTGACAGTTGTGCCTTGATCGTTCCTCCTCCCTTTGGTGATGAATATTCAATTGTTTCGGTAATTAACGAACTATCATCCTGAGACACCTGAATATTGTGGCGATAATTCGGCATGATGAAACTCATTAAAGAGGTAATAGTCAGGCCACCTACAGCATATACACTGAGTTTTTCCAAAAACTCACGTCGCTCCATG
>CAXEKM010000555.1:0-3901 GCA_963996645.1 uncultured Marinoscillum sp. | reverse complement strand
GGATTTTTCGGACAAGCTTTTCAATGTGCAAGGACTAGCCTGGGTCAATGAAAAGCTCATTCTTAGCGATTATATTCTTGGATTACATACTTATGATGCACAAACCAAAGAGCTCATTAAAATGGATTCCAGAGGCTTGTATGCTGATAAGGGAATTGATGGAATTTTATACCATGAAGGTTTTCTCTATTGTTTCCAGAATGGGACCACTCCAAAGAGATCATTTAGAATAAAAATAGACGACTTTCAAGTTGATAAAATGGAGATCATCGATCAAAATCTGTACGAACAAGCAGAACCAACGCAAGGTGTAAAAGTTGATAACGACATTTATTATATCAGCAACAGCGCCTGGAATGCTTATGAAGAAGGAACTTACACTGGAGGAGAGGACTTAGTAATTCGCAAAATCAAGAAATAGAATAACAGGATATTAGACAAGAGTAATTCAAAACAAAAAAGCTCCAAACAGTAACCGATTGGAGCTTTTTGTCAATGTTTTAATGAAGTCAATCAGCTTCCTGATACAACAATTCATCATTAGCAAAATCATAAAGTGTCAACCTGCGAAGCTCAAAATATGAAGTCCAGAACGACCTTAGGGCTCCTATATAGTTTCTCCTGGCATCATCCTTTTCGCTCAAAGCAATATTGAGGTTAGTGATATCAATCTTACCAATCAAATATTGATTTTGAGAGACATCATATCTTTCCTGAGCAATAGCGTCTGACTTCTTGGTAATCTCTATTTGGGACCTCAACACCTCAAAACGACTCACCAGTGTGATTATTTCTTGTTCAAAAATCTGAATTTCCTGTGTTAAGGTATAGTCGATCAGTTCCTGGTTGGCCACGGCAGTTTGTATTCTGGCTTTGGAACGTCCCCAGTCAACGATAGGCACACTGAGTGTCACATTGACCCTTTGTTGATTATTTGGGTCCTCATAGGTACTTGGTAAGGATCCAGCAGAGTTATTCAAACCGAAAGATGCAGATAAATTGGTTTGATTACGTTGCATTCTGGCACGCTCTACCTCTCGCTCAGCTTCCATCCTTCGCCGTTCAAACTCTAAATAATCAGATCTGTTTTGCTTGGCATATTCCAATGCAGTTAACAAAGGAATCTCAAAATCAGGCAGTTCATCAGGTAGAACCAATTCTATATTGTTAGCTAAACTATCTTGAAGGCCAATATATCTCCTTAATGCCAATCTATTGGTTTGTAAATCAAGTTTGGCTTGCACCACCTCTTGTTTTGAACGCAATAACTGAAGCTCCACCTGTAGCAATTTATCTCTACCTGTAGTACCAATATTATACCTACCTTCTTCTATTCTAAAAATCGTGTCGTTGTTAGCCAGGTTAAACTCTGCAATCTGCAGGTTAATCTGAGCATCCAGATAGTCAAAATAGCGACGTGTAGCTTCAGCTGAAACCGCTTCCATTTCCTCTACATATGAGCGTTTGGATTCTTCATAACGAAGTGGCTCTGTTCGTTTGTCCCATTTCAATTGATTAAATCCAAAAATTGGTTGGTCTAATTGAATATTAAAAAGCGTTGCATTGTAGTTCGGGTTAGGCTCATTACCTGTTGGGTTAAGATTGTAAAACTGCTGCATATTCGTATTTACACTGATCTCACCCCCAGAAAAACTAATTGGTTGGACCAATCCAAGATTCAAATTAGATAAGAATCGCTCCTGATTTCTAAATGCGTAAGTTCCATCATCCTGAATTACCTGTTCGTAACTTCTATTATATCCAGGCAATGAACCACTTAAATTTAAAAATGGATTGTAACCAGCACGATACCTTCTGTATTCCCAATATTGATTCTTTTTACGCGTTTCAGCTGCTTTTGCTGCAGGTGACTGTTTTTTAGCTTGTTCGATTACATCGACCAGGTCAAGATTTAATTGACCGTGAGCTAAATTTCCAAAAACAGTGAATAGTAGTATGATTATGGCGATTTTATTCATATCTAAGTGATTGAATTGGGTCTTGAGATGCTGCTTTTCGTGCTGGTGCTATACCAAAAATAAGTCCTACACCTGCAGCGACTCCAAATGATAAAATAATAGAAGAAAAAGTGATTACTGTTGGGATGTCGGCAATACTTGACACCATAAAGGCAATAGACACACCGAGTATCACACCTATTAAGCCTCCGGACACACTGATCATCATGGCTTCAAACAGAAATTGATTAACGATATCAAACTTCTTCGCACCTAAGGATAATCGAAGACCAATTTCTTTGATTCGTTCCAAAACTGATGCGAGCATGATATTCATAATACCAATACCTCCCACAAGCAAAGAAATGCCTGCAATTGCTCCCAATACATAATTGAAGATATCGTTTGTCCTTTGTTGTTGTTTCAACAGCAACTCTGGAATTTCAATTTCAAAATCTATCACCCCATAATGTTTCCTGGTCAGCATTCTACTGATCACATCTGCAGTTGGAGACATACTATTAGACTCTTCAACCTGTACTACTAATCGATCTAGCTGATGGTAGTTGGTACTGGAACCGGTGTTTTCACCTTGCTCCTCTCCTCCAATGATGACCACCATTCCACCGCTTCCACGGTTAGCCGCTTGCAACATCTCCTCAGTAATCAAAGCACGGTTTTTAAAGCGAATCAACATGGTTTGTATTGGCACATACACATCCATATTGTAATCTCTAATCCCAAGGTTTGAGATGCTATTAGAGGATATTAATCGTTCTTCTAGTATACCAATGACTTTCAGCCAGTTATTACCACATTTGATGTACTTACCTAGCGGATCTTCTGTAGGAAAAAACTTGGTCTTGATGCTTTTGCCAATGATACATACAGGTTCTCCATGTTCTAGATGATAGTCTGTAAACATCTTCCCATCAGACAGCTTGAAATTGAAGATGTCAAAATAGTTTGGTTCAACTCCAACCAACTTAGCAGATCTTCTGATACCATTATTCATTAAATAAGTATCCAAAATAATCTCAGGACTCACTTTATTGATTCCGGGAACAACATCTTTGATTGACAGCACATCCTGAGTGCTCAGACCGGGAGAAAACTTTTGTTTTTCTTTCTTCTCACCTTCCTTTAGATCTTCTTCACTTTGTGGCACAATTGGCTGAATCACAATATTATTGACACCTACGAGCTTGATTTGCTCAATGATCTCCTGTTGGGCTCCATTTCCAATAGCCAGCATGGCAATTACGGCAGCAACACCGAAAATAATACCTAAGGCCGTGAGGATAGAACGCATTCTATTCGCTAATACCGCCTCTATGGCGATATACAAATTCATTAAAATCTTCTGATTCATCAAGCTCCCGGTTTCTGTCTTCTGGAACCTTTATCACTTAATGATTTAGACGAACTAGCTGACTCATCATTAGTCGGATCATTATTTCTCTTTCCGTTCAGATGGTCTAACAAAGCAATATCTTCTAGTTCCACCTTAGTATTAGAAGGTAATGAGAGATATACTTCCTGTGTTTCTTTCAAACCTGAAATGATTTCAGCAGAGTTTGCATTGGTTTCTCCTAATTCTACTTCCTGCTCAGAATATCCCAATCCATCTTTTACATAAACATAGGAAATGCTGTCAGCAAAACTATGTAACGCCTCCAAAGGCACTGAAAGAACATCATCTTTCACTGAAGTATAGATTTTATTGCTGGTAGTCATCCCAGGACGAAGCGTCTCGTCAATAGCATCTAGCTTGATAGTCAATTCGAACACTTTTGCATCAGAGTTAGGTCGTTGCTCTCCTACGTTAGCTACTCTTGTTACCACACCCGTCAATTTCTTGTCAGGAAAAGCATCTAAACCGATATCTACTCTCTGGCCTTCATCCATTTTACGTATATCTACTTCATTGACATAAGTCACAG
>CAXEKM010000554.1:0-2917 GCA_963996645.1 uncultured Marinoscillum sp. | reverse complement strand
TACCACCCTGCCAAGCCCCGATCCACGAGTAGTTGGAGAAGTAACCACACGACCTATTGAGACTTCCTTGAAAGTAACTCCAGCCGGAACGATCCGCACATAAGCAGCCAGTTGACCGTCCTGATGTAGTAGGAGGTGGTAGCATGCCTGGTCTTTATCATCCAGGTCCAGAAATACACAGTTTTGCTCCACCACGAATACTTCACTTCGCAACCTCAGCAGGTCATAAAGATCTGAGTTCGTCAGTTCTTCAAAAGTCTTGATTTGATGGGTGTAGTTCATTGTTTGTAAAGTCAAATATGGATCTGCTAGTTATTCATTGAGCTACCGAATTCCAAATTACGATTCCATCCATTTAGGCTTTTCCTTCTCAATCACTTTAGTGATAGGACAATCAGCATCATGAGCGCCAGGTAGATAGCCAGTACTCATCAGAAATTCATTGACAATTTCACCACCAGTAAACTTGAAGGTCTTTTTGAAAAGCTTCATCCATTCTAGTAATGTCAGTGGGTGATGATGATCTAACCATTTTTCAAATGAGCCAAACTCTTTCTGGAGCTCTTTGATCTTTTGGGCATTGACAATCGCTGCATTCACTTTGAGCTTATTACGGATGATTTGTGGATCGGAGAGGAGCCGTTCCCGATCAGTTTCACCATAAGCAGCTACTTTGTCGATCTGGAAATTATCATAAGCCATCCGAAAGCCTTCTTCCTTTTTTAGAATTGTCTCCCAGCTGAGACCTGCCTGGTTGATTTCCATGACGAGTCTACCAAATAGCTCATCGTCATCATGGATAGGGAATCCGTAATAGTTGTCGTGGTATTTCTGATGAAAAGAGCGTCGAGGTTCTGGGATGTTAGGAATCGCTTTGCAATAAGACATAGTTGGTTGTTATTGGTTCGAAACAGTGTTTACGAATTAGGAGGAGTAAAGATACTTTTTCATTTGTATTCAAAAGCCCCTCTTTTAGAAGAGGCGGACGGCCAGTCAGGGGTTTGGGGCGCCTGGCCAAGGTGAGTTGAAAAGTGAAACCTTATCATTAAGATAGACTCCCCTAGAATCCATTTCAATGTCGGTTAATAAAGTCAATACAACAAAGATTCGGGGAGTGACGATTCCTTTTGGAAACTCCCTATTTGCATTCTACATTTGTCGCGAATGGGGTGCTTGCTGTGTTGGCAGGCTGAGATGATACCCAGGAGTTATGCTCCGCACCTGATCCGGATAATACCGGCGTAGGGATTTTGAAGGCTTTCGCAATTCTGCAAAAGCCTGGTTCATCTCCTCATTTCATTGAAAATGAATAACCAATGATCGAGGAATTTTTCATGCAATTAACCTGGCTGCAGGGGTTGGGTACACTTTTCGGGATTGTGCAGGTAGTTCTGGCCCGACAAAACAACCTTCATAATTACCTTTTCGGAATCGTATCCATTCTCATGAGTATTTGGGTGCTCTACCAGAGTGCATTGTATGCGGACATTTTGCTGCATCTTTACTACTTGATTATGAGTATTTACGGGTGGTTCTATTGGCAGTTTGGGCAGCAAAAATCAGAGGCACCTATTTCCACTTCAGATATGTCAGAGCACCTCAAGGCATTGGGGATAGTAATGGGATGTTTTGCGCTGATGAGCTATTGGCTATCATTTCACACCGATTCTGACGTGCCCATTTGGGATGCAGTGGTTAGTGCTTTTGCATGGGCAGGAATGTGGCTCATGGCTAAACGCAAAATAGAAAACTGGATTTACCTGAACATTAGCAACATCATATCGATTCCGTTATTGTTTTATAAGGAGTTGTACATCTATGCGGGGATGACCGTGTTCTTATTCATTATGGGAACATCAGGTTATCTGAAATGGAGAAGCATCATGAGAAAAGAGGAAGGAGGCGTTTATGCAGCAGCTTAAGGATCAATTGAAAGATGCTCCAGTGTTTAGTAAAGAGGTTTTGAATTGGATTGCCAACGAAAACCTATGGAATATCTGGGTTCCGAAACAGTTTGGCGGATTAGAATTGTCGTTTAAAGATGGACTAATGAAGTTACAGTCATTGGCCCGATTAGACGGCAGTCTCGGATGGACGATTACGTTGTGCAGTGGAGCTAATTTCTTTATTGGCAATCTCCAACCGGACGTAGCTCAGGAAATTTTTAAGTCACCAGCTATATTGGGTGGCAGTGGAGGAATGTTTGGAACAGCTACCAAAGAAGGAGATTCTTACAGACTAAACGGGACCTGGCGTTATGCAACTGGAGCACCATACCTGACACATTTTACGCTGAATGCCCGAATTATTGAGGATGGGGAGGAGCAATTCAACGAGGATGGAACACCTAAATTTCTGTCGTTTGTGATTCCTGCCGAATATGTTAAGATCATTGAAGACTGGAATACGATGGGGTTAAAAGCTTCTGCTACGCATTCGTTTGAGGTGAATGATGTGATAGTCAATGAACGATATAGCTTCATTTACAATGAGTTTCATCAGCCGCAAGATATCTTCAAGATTCATTTCTCTGTTTTTGCTGATCTGACACTCTGGGTTAACTATGTTGGAATGGCTGAACATTATCTGGAAGAGGCAGTGAAAGTTGCTCGAACAGAAGATTATGAGCAGTTAACAGGTGTGATAGCTCATACAAATGAAAAGATCAATGATCGAGCAACGGAAGTGATTTCCTTAATTGAAGCAACCGGTCAATTTAGCGAAGGATTAATTTCTGGTGTTCATCAAGATGCAGCCAAATCGGTCAAACAATTGTCTGCAGCGATCATAGGCTTGCACCCACTTCTCGGTGTGCAGGCCAGTAGAGAAGATCATATCCTGAATCAGGTTTTCAGGGATTACTTTACAGGAACTCAGCATCATATATTTACTAAGTCTGAATAAAAGCTCCTCCTGG
>CAXEKM010000553.1:0-4679 GCA_963996645.1 uncultured Marinoscillum sp. | reverse complement strand
TTCAGTGCTTTGGTCCAAACGAAATTGGTATAAGCTATGGTCTGCTCAGCTTCGTAGTGGTCGGCCCCATAATAACTATCCTGAATGTGCTGACTGATGGAATAATCGAGTTTGAAGTTTTCAGAAGACTGAAATTCATAAGTTCCAAATAGCTCTGCTCTATAGGTGTAGATGCTCTCTCCATAAATAGAGTCGTTGCCACGGATAGAACGATAGGCTCGATCTTCCAAAAAATCTTCTACCCCATTTCTACGATCTTCATAATAGAGCTTTCCTGCCAATGTAAATTTCTTATCATTCGGACGAATCATACTCCATTTAGAAAATAATGAGTAGCGATCCAGGTTAACCAAATCACTAAAACCATCTTCGTTTTCATCATCATAATCCGAAATGATCGCGTAATTCAATCCTGTAAATCCTTTGAAACGCCCGGTAGTAGTTGATACTCCGATGTTACCAAATGATTCCAGGTGAGAGGTACCCATCAAATCGATGGAGAATTTGGGCTGATCCGCCGGGTCTTTAGTGATCACGTTAATGACGCCAGCCATGGCTTCAGAACCATAGAGTGTAGAGTTAGGCCCTTTTATAACTTCGAACCGATCAATTACCATATTTGGAATGCCGTTCAACCCGTAAACAGAAGCTAAATTTCCAAACATTGGACTTCCATCAATCAAAACTGCGGTGTAGGGTCCAGGTAGTCCGTTGATGCTGATGCTATTGGTGAAACACACACCACAAGCGACTACTTCCTGTACTCCATTGATCAGCTTTACTCCTTCCATGATGGAAGATGCTGCCGCTGGAATGTAAGTATTGAGATGTTTCGAAGTGATCACCTCTACTTTCACTGGAGAAGCTGTGATCATAGTTGGCTTCATCGTACCAGTGACCACCACAGCGTCAAGACCTAAATCACTCACTTCTAAATCGAAACGTAAAGAGGCTTTATTGTCTACAAGTTTCTCTTGCTGTTTGAAACCAACTGATCTCACCACTAAAACCGCGTCTTTTGGTAAAGCTGAATTCAATACAAAGTATCCATTAGGATCTGAGACCGTTCCAAACTCCGAATTCTTCACTTGCACTGTGGCACCAGGAACTGCTTCGCCATCGTGAAATACGTAGCCTGAAACTTGACCAGATAAGCCAAGTGTACCATTCAAAAGCAAAAACAAAAAGACTAATCTTCTCAATATCAAAACAATACAGTTTATTGAAATATATGACAAAGATTATTTTTAATTATTTATTATACAAATCTCATATTATTTTTAGATTAGTCTAAATTATTAAAAAGACACAAAAAAAGCCCCTTCAGTCATCCTGAAAGGGCTAATTGAACACTGTAATATTTTTTATTCTACAATCTTAACAGATACTTCAGTTCGTCTATTCAGCTGATGTGCATCCTGATCACAGTTCACACCATCTTCACAGTCATTGAGCAATTGAGTCTCACCAAATGATTCCATCAGAATTCTTGTTGAATCTACGCCTTTTGCTAAGAGATACTCTTTAGCGGAATCAACACGTCTTTTGGCCAAACCTTCATTGTAAGCATTGGATCCTCTACTGTCTGTATGTGCTGCCAGTACCACTTTCAACTCTCCAAACTCTTCCATCAGAGCTACAAGCTTATCCAAATTCAATGCTGCATCTTCACGAATATTTGACTTATCGAAATCGTAGTAAATAGCCTCTACTTCATGAATCTTGGTGATTTTATAATTCTTGCCTTTCAAGTCAGCTTCCAGATCTGCAAATGATCCGTCGAACTCTCTAAGCGTCTCATCGTTGCTAATCAATTCCAACCTTCCAGGATTGATCACCTTTATGATTTCAGCAAACAACGCCAACTTAGATAACGGAACATCCACTGTGTAAGACTTTGCACCCAAAGGAATGGATGCCGTTTTGAAATCAATAGCATTGGACTCGTAACCCTCGGAACTTCCAGAGAAATTCAAATTTCGCCCCCTTACGATATTGAAAGACACGTGGCCATTATCAGATGAAGCTAAGACTTCAGATTTATCAGCTTCTTTCGCATTTAATTCTCCAGTTAGTTCTTCACCTGTTTCCGCATCTACTAATCGAGCGTTGATGTCATACGCATATATGGTAACGACATACAAGTCATCATTTCCTCTTCCTCCTTCTCTATTACTAGATAGGAAACCAGCATTATCCCTCAAAACCATTCCGAAATCATCATCAGGCGTATTGATTGGGAAACCCATGTTTTTCACTTCGCCATTTTCAGACAGATTTACTTCATAGATATCTAACCCACCGATCCCTGGATGCCCATGACTCGCAAAATACAAGTTGCTGCTCTGATCAATGTATGGGAACAAGTCATCTTCTACGGTATTGATTTTATCACCAAGGTTTACAGGAGTACCCCATTGACCATTGGCGTAAGACACTTTGTAAATGTCCGATTTGCCATATCCACCGGGCATGTCTGATGCGAAATACAATGTCTGAGTAGCCTCATCAAATGTTGGGTGACCTACAGAATAATCATCACTATTGAAAGGAACACCAACTGGACGAGTCCATTTTCCAGAACCGGTTTTCTCTGTATAATAAAGTTTCAATTTGTTAATACCTTCCACACTGGTACGCTCTTCCCCAAGGTTGAAATTGTTCCTGGTAAAGATCAGCTTGTTGCCACCATCAAAGAATGTAGCTGGGCCTTCATGGAAAATGGTATTGATACGCTTGGTCATTGGTTTTGGTTCCATGATCTGACCATCCTCTACTTCTGAATAATATAAATCCAAGAAATACGTATCATCCCAACCATAACTTGCCTGACGAACGCCCTTGCGCTCTCTGTTCGACACAAAAGCAAAACCATCATCAACAAACGTTGGTGAAAACTCTGACTGCTCCGTGTTGACATTCATATTCTCCACGAAATACGCCAATGAATCACTATAGTAAGTCGAAATATCTTCAATAGCGTTTAACCTTTTGTATTGACTCAAGTCAGCCGTTTTGATTTTTGAACTAACCTCCTTTGCTTCGGCATCTTTTCCATTTTTCAGCAAAGTTTGCGTGTAGTTCATCAGATCCTGATCCGTCATGAGATCATAATTAGTCACTTTGGCATACCAATTCTCAGCACTTTTCGGCTTATTCATTAATCGGTAGCTATCAGCAATTTTCAAGCATACTTCAGCGTCTGCTTGTTCTTTTTCATTGATGGCCTTCTCAAAATACTCCACTGCCTTGGTATAGACGAAATTGTCATACGCTCTTTCCCCTTTGGCAATTAATCGCTGGACTTTTTTGGAATCTCCTGCTGAAGCAAAAGCAGCAACAACAAGTACCATACAAGTGATTGATGTTATAATTCGGTTCATATTAGAAATATCTTGGCGTAAGAATTTTGGTTTTTGGCAACTCAAACACGTAGTTGATCATGATTTCGTGTGAACCTGATTGCACAGCACTTAGGTCTGTAGTGGTCCAGAAGTCGAAAGAATATCCAACCTGCATTTTTGGTCCGATTTGGAACTGCACCAACCCGGCCATACTCTCAAATGATCTGTAAGAAAGCCCAACCCAAAGCGTATTTTGCAAAAGCACGTTCATGTTAAAATCTGCTTGCAAAGGAGCTCCTTGCACTGCTTTAACCATCACATTTGGCTTCAACAAAAGGTTGTCATAAATCGCAAACACATAGCCTCCAGTGAAATAGTAGTGCCTTACCAGCTCGCTATCTGACCCTTCCACATCATAGAACTGTTGATTCATCGCATTCGGGATACCTACTCCCACATAGAATTTACTTCCATGCCAAAGAACACCAGTTCCTACGTTGGGCTTCATCACATTTTGGTCGGCTGCAGCGAGGATTGGATCATCTATCCCGCCCTCATTGTGACTCGAATGATAATGATGCAATGAGCCTTCCAATCCAAAGCTTAGTTTCGTTTTACCAATTTGCAGACGATAAGCGTACATAAATCGTGCACTCAACTGGTTAGAAACCCCAATTTTGTCACGCATGATCACACCACCCAATGATATTGCCCTGAAGGCAATTGGTGAGTGAATTGAAAACGTTTGGGTACTTGGAGCACCTTCAAAACCTACCCACTGCTCTCTCCAAAGCATGCTCGCACTCACACCTTCGTGTATTCCTGTGTAAGCAGCATTCAAAGGAAGCTGATTAAACATGTATTGGGTAAACATTACCTGCTGCTGACCATAAGACAAGTAGCCAAAGCAGAATAGACCGATTATGGTAAAAAATTTCTTCATGTTCTTATCTTCTAATCACGATAAATCCTTTTTGAATTGGGCTGCCATCTCCCAGATTGATGATGAAAAAGTATGTTCCATCCGGCAATGCACTATTGTTTTGAACAGCCCCTCCATTGTTGGCATTACCAACAAATAGATTGCTTCTGTTATCATATCCTTTAGACTCCCAAACCAGGTTACCCCATCGGTTGAAAATCTCAATTTTATTGTTCGGGAAGTTTTCAATTCCCTCTACGATCAAGGCGTCATTGATACCGTCATTGTTTGGTGTGAACACCTCATTGACAGGCAGATCTTCACAGCTGTATGGATCTAAATAGTCAGGAATACCGTCCCCGTCACAATCTGCGTCCGGATCAGATGCTTCCTCCGCATCGTCTATTCCATCA
>CAXEKM010000552.1:0-1714 GCA_963996645.1 uncultured Marinoscillum sp. | reverse complement strand
TGGTGATAGAACAACAGATGTTCAGCTGGCGATAAATATACGTTTTCAGGCCATGCAGATTTCTAAAGAACCTGTGACTGATCCTGAGTTGACTACTGACAATTGGAAAGAAATCTATGAGTACTTGATACTAAAGCCTAGAAAGGCATCAGTTCAGCGTACTACCAAGGAGACGGATATACAGATTGAAGTGAATTTGGATGGTAGTGGTCAAACGGATATCAGCACCGGATTAGGCTTCTTTGATCACATGTTGGACCAACTAGGTAAGCATGGAGGAATTGATCTGAAGGTGAAGGTTGCAGGTGATCTACACATCGATGAGCATCACACTATTGAAGATACAGCATTGGCTTTAGGTGAGTGTTTTCTGAAAGCTTTGGGAGATAAAAAAGGGATCAACCGATACGGATTCTTGTTGCCAATGGATGATGTGCTGGCACAAGTAGCAATAGATTTTGGCGGACGACCCTGGATGGTTTGGGAAGCAGAGTTCAAGCGGGAAAAGATCGGGGAGATGCCGACAGAGATGTTCTTACATTTCTTTAAGTCGTTCTCAGATACTTCCAAGTCTAACCTGAACATCAAAGCAGAGGGAGATAACGAACATCACAAGATCGAAGGGATATTTAAAGCATGGGCTAAAGCGATTAAAATGGCCATTCATCGTAAGCCAGACGAGATGAGCAGTTTGCCAAGTACAAAAGGAGTGCTTTAAGAAATAAAAATGATCATAAACGAAACGCCAGGGAGTATCTCTGGCGTTTTTTGTTATATCCTTTAATGATGTTGGAGATTGAGAAAATTGGTAATTTTAACTAATGACAGTCATTGAGAATCATTTGGATAGTATTAAATCTATATGTGCAGAGCACTATGTAGATAAGTTGTATCTATTTGGTTCTGCTTTGAGTTCAAGATTCAATAACCAAAGTGATCTTGATTTTCTAGTCAAATTTCAGCCAGTAGACCTTTCTGAGTATTTTAATAATTACCTGGATCTGAAAAATGAATTATCGAGCTTGTTTGGAAGAGATATTGATCTGGTGGAGGAGCAGGCGTTAAAAAACCCTGTACTTATTGAATCCATAAATAACAGCAAAGAATTGGTTTATGGATGAATACACCTTGAAATGGTTGTATGATATAAAGCAAGCGATCACTGAAATTGACAGCTATTTTGATGGGAAGGATATGGATTTCTTTCAATATCGGAATAATACAATGCTCAAGAGAGCTGTTGAAAGGGATTTAGAAATTATAGGAGAAGCACTTAATCGAATTTTAAAAAGAGACGAAAACTATCAAGATAAAATTAGTCATGCGAGATCAATTGTAGGCTTAAGAAACCATGTCATACATGCCTATGATAGTGTGTCCGATGAAAATATATGGTCAATCTTAATTGCGCATCTTCCTAAGCTCAAAATTGAAATTGAAAGTTTGATTGATGAGCATAGTTGAACACTTATTATGAAGAATGAATGCGAAAGAAGAAACGCCATTGGAAAACCGCTGGCGTTTTTTGTTTAATTGAATGTAGAATCTCGTAGATTGATCACATGTCGATCAAAGAATTATCGAACAAGATTGTAGCGCTAAGGAATGCGGATTTGGAACTCCGTAATCAACTCATCCAATCCGGTGAGTTATTTGATGGCTATCATCCGGAAATGGAGGCTTTGCATATCAAGAATGCTGAAGTTTTAGAAGA
>CAXEKM010000551.1:0-4818 GCA_963996645.1 uncultured Marinoscillum sp. | reverse complement strand
GTAACCATGAAATAATGTGAATTATCAACATCCATAGCAGCGAAAACTAAACCATAACCATTGTTTTCGACTCCACTGGTTTGTGTTGCCTCTACTTCTATGCTATAATCCTTATCATACTCCGTATAAATAGATTTATAAAAGAACCATGATCCACTCTCAGTTTTCTTAGAAATAACATAGTTACCTCCCTGAATATAAGCTGAGTACTCCTCTTTAGCAGCGATGGTCCAATCATTGCGGTTGTCTCTAAAATCATCTCGGAACAAGACTTTCTGACCTTGAGTGATTGAAACTATTAGAATAAAAAAAGTGAATAGTAAACTAGACTTCATATGCGTTGGGTTTATGTGTTAAAATTAGAATGACGAGTGACCTTCCACCATACCGTCCTTACGGTATATTATTTTTTTCATCTGACATTATGTAGTTAACTACATATTTTTCTATATTTATGTAGTTAACTACATAAATGATGAATGATTTCGCGCAAGAGCTTGGTTGTCTGGGATTTACGATGCGCCTTAAACGTATCGCAGACGCCTTGATGCATGATGGCAAGAAGATGTACAAACAGTTAGGACTTGATATTGAGCCTAATTGGTATGTCGTTTTCAGACTATTGAAACAAGAAAATGAACTATCAGTAACTGAGATCTCTGATCGAATTGGACTAGCTCACCCCTCCGTTATCACCTTAACCAATAAAATGATAAAGGCTGGCTATCTGATCTCTAATCAATGTGATCAGGATAGTCGAAAAAGGCTCCTCACCCTCTCTGAAAAAGCTCAGGAAAAAATGCCTGAATTCGAAAGAATATGGGCCGCAGGTGAAGCAGGAGTAATTGAAGCCATAAGAGGAACTGAAATAATGGCTTCACTAAGCTTGATTGAAGAGCGCTTCGGTGAAAAAGGATTTAGAGAAAGAACTTTAGAAAAACTGGATAACCAATGAATACTACCAACCAAGATTTAAACGTCACCATTCTGGACTATCACTCAGATTATGCCAAAGATTTTGCAAGGCTGAATTATGAATGGTTAAATCAATATTTTGAAATCGAAGAACATGATCGAGAAATGCTGGATGATCCTGAAGGATACATTATCAGTAAAGGAGGTCACATTTTCTTTGCTCAATTCAACAATGAAATAGTAGGTACTGCTGCTCTAATTGTGGAAACACCAGACACTTATGAATTAGCGAAAATGGGTGTCTCTACAAAATACAGAGGACTAAAAATCGGCAAGAAACTCATATTACATGCGATAGAGTTTGCTCGAAATGATGGAAAAAGACAGGTGGTACTAGAGTCCAACACCAAGCTTGAACCCGCCATAAACCTCTACTATCAAACAGGATTCAAAAAGATTCCAATGACAGGGTGTTCACCTTATGCTCGCTGCAACATCCGAATGGAGCTTGATTTATGATCATCGAGTTAACAGGCTATATAGCTATAGCTTTCAGTTTGCTGGCCATGGCACAAAAGGATATGGTAAAGTTGAGAGTATTTCATTTGCTTTCAGCCATTCTATACATCGTTTATGGAATGCACTTATCTGCTTATCCAATTGTGCTTGGAGCGATTACTTTTTTAATTATACATATCTGGCATTTATATAAATTGGCTTTTTCAAATAACGGATGAACCGACAAACTATACTCATCATTCTTGCTTTTGCTGCCATCTATTTCATCTGGGGGACAACTTATCTGGCCATTGTTATAGGTTTGGAAACCATCCCTCCTTTTGCGATGGCTGCTCTCCGTTTCATTACAGCCAGCATACTATTGCTTGGCTATAGCTTTATTCAGAAAGAAGCTTTCCCTTCATTTAAGGCTTTAGTCAAGAATGCAGTGATAGGTGTTACTGTTTTGGCCGGTGGTCAGGGGCTACTTATTTGGAGTGAACAACACATAGCATCTGGATATGCAAGTGTTTTGGTGGCCACCTTACCTGTATGGTTTGTTATTCTTGACAGGACAAATTGGTCATATTACTTCCGAAATGCATACATCCTAACTGGTATTGCTATGGGCTTAATAGGCATAGGCATCCTATTTGGCGAGAAAATTATGGAAACGTCAACCGAAGACACTTCTATGCAAATCATTGCATCCACATTGGTGATTATCGGAGCTATATGTTGGGTGGCGGGCACTTTATATAACAGATCTCATCCAGCAAAAGGAAGTATGCACAGAAACTTAGGTCTTCAACTATTCTTTGGGTTTATAAGTTGTAGTATCATCTCGACACTTTCTGGTGAGCCAATTGAAGGACTATTATCTAATGCATCATCAGAGTCATTGTACGCTACACTCTACCTCGCCATCGCTGGATCTATCATTGCTTATATCGCTTACACATGGCTTTTGAACATTTTGCCTTCAGCAATAGTGGGAACATACGCCTACGTCAACCCATTGGTGGCAGTATTTCTAGGATGGTTATTAGCCAATGAGCAAATCACTCAGCAACAAACTATAGGAATGATCATCGTATTGATAAGTGCTATTTTGATCAATTTGAATAGAAATAGGACCATTTAAGACTTAGGAATTGTCACGAAAAAGCTGGCTCCTTGATTTGGCTCTGACTCCAATTTTAAAGTACCATTCAATTGCTCAACATATTTCTTAACGATAGATAAACCAAGTCCAGTAGATGATTCACCAGCTGTTGGCTTAGCACTTAGCTTTTGATATCGTGCAAACATCATTTGTTTATCAGACTCTGTGAATCCTGGTCCCTGGTCCTTAATTTGGAATACGACTTCCGATTCTCCGCACTCTGCAGAAATGATGATTTTCGAATTATTTGGAGAAAATTTCACAGCATTGGAAACCAAATTTTCCAATACCTGGAGAAGTAGTAAATGGTCCGTAGTAATGATGTATTGATGACTACATGGATTGAGCTCTATTTCAATCTCCTTTTTATTCGAAACCAGTCCATAGCGCTTAACAATATCTTCTAATAATTGACTCACATAGACTGGTTCATGCAAAATTTCATGCTTATCCAGCGAGTTTTCGTCCAGCATTTTGGTGATCATCTGATTGAGGCGATCGGCACTTTTACCAATTTGACCTACCATCTCCATATGATCATCTTCTACGTTCTCCAGTTGTGCATTTAATGCGCCGGCCAATCCAATAATCTGCCCCAAAGGTGAACGCATATCGTGCGCCAAAATACTCACCAGACTATTCTTCTCTTCATTAATCGATATAAGTTGGTTATTCCTATTCGTCAACTGCTCATTTTTAATGGCTATGGCTTTCTGTTGCTTTTCTATTTGCCTTTTCTGATAACTTAATTCCCTTTTGGACTTACGGTTTTTGAGATACAGAACGATTACTACAATCAGAAAGAACAGTATGATGGTCATACCTGTGATCAGATATTTTTTTACTGATTGCTCCTGTTCCAATTCCTGATTGGCATTTCGGATAACCTGATTTTGAAGCTCCTTTTCTTTGGTTAGAATTGATGTAGACAAACTCTCTGAGTTATAAATCTCATCAATCGCACGATACAATTCCTCGCCCAAATATTTAGAAATGCTTTCTTCGACTCGAGGACCATATTTCATATCCTTCAAAAATTCATTGAACGGTACATCCCAGTCACTATGCAAAGGCATGATGATACCATATCCATTTCCTTTGATTGTAAAGAAGTTTTGTCTTGTCAAACTTCCTCCGTTCTGGATTAGCTTCAGATAAATTGGAAGGTCAATGAATCCAAAGCGATTATCCGCTTTTGATATGGCTTCAAGGATATTATCTCCACTAGGAATGTATTCCATTTTGAAAGTAGCACCCAGTTGATTCTTCAAATCAAACAACATATGCTCATAGGTAGTGCTCTTAATCGTTATGGCCACTTTATCGATCATAAAATCATCAATATCCTCAAAAGTGCTTACGATTGGCGTCCCTTCACTAGATACCAAGACAGTAATATCTGGTAGGTAAGAACTAGTAAACTTCATCTCTCTAGCCCTTGCCTCGGTGATAGAAAATGCTGAAATACCTAATACATTCGGTTTTTGAGAGGTCTTGATGCGATTCATGATGCCTGGAAAATTAACATCTTCTATCCAGTTCAACTCTAAATTCACCTGATACCTTTCCTTTAGAAATTTTTGAAACTCGAGCATCATATCTGCTTCGATTCCAATCATATCACCATTAACTTCTTCTATGAAAGGCCTGGAGGTATACCATGCAAGATCCAGACTTGCTGAATGAGTCTTCTGTGCTTCTTCCCAGGATTGAGCCCCCACGACAGAACACAGCATAGTTAATGGTATTAATAAGGCTAGGCGGACCATGATGTTAAAATGCTCAATAATTACAAAACAAGCAACACGAATGGAGTGAATGGGGATAAACTGATAATGAATATCCTCAGAGTGATCAGGTTTTATCACATTTTCAATTTGGGAAGCTTAATTTTGCCCTGAATGAAGAAGAAAAACAACCGACCAATAGAAATAGACTTAATCAATTATGGTTTATACAGTGAATGGGATGGGGAGAACAGCAACCTACCCAAATTCATTGAACTGACAGACAAAGTGGAAGCCAAAATTGGAGTAGAGTTTGGAATGATCGTAGAAATTCGAAAGGCAAGAGGTCGGTATTTGGACTTTGAAATTGACCATCCTCCTTTTACTGACGAATCAGGAGAAATTGCACCTTCTTTTACAGGAACTTTCAGAGTCAAACACAACCCCTTTAAATTCTTTCTAGGTGATACGATTTGGGATCCAATTGAAGATAAGCGTGGTTATTGGAAACTT
>CAXEKM010000550.1:0-2875 GCA_963996645.1 uncultured Marinoscillum sp. | reverse complement strand
CTGTGTTTCATAGCCAATGTGTCCACTCAGTTGTAGCAGTTCTCCTCCGTGAAACAGGTTTCTGTTGGAGTAAATACTGCGTAAACTTGGTCCGGCGAAGTTGTTGGATTTCGAAACTGCTTGTACCTGCACTCGCAATGATCTTCGTGTCATAGGAGAGAGGTATATTTTTGTGTTGAGCAGTCCTGTGGTGTCCGTCGAATCAATCTTAGACCCCTCCATATGTCTGATATTGACATATTTATACATCCCAATAGATGAGTAACGCTGGCTAGTCACTTCCGATTTTCGAGGTGAATATCGAGTGTTTTCCTTCATTAGCAGGTAATAAGGGATCAACTTTGGTTTGAAGTATTCATCGCTTTGTATGACAGCTATATTTTCTACAACCGTAGTGTCCTGTGCGGTCGAATCAACACTTTGCTTGTAGTTTGGATATACTTCTATGGAATTGATTCGATAAGGAATAGTTGATTTGTATGGTGTACTTTTCTTCAGACGCAGGTATAAATCAAATTGCCGTCCTTCCAAATTATTGGTGTCAGCTTCGAAAATGAAAAAGTCACCATTGAAGTTGTAATACCCTTTTGCTTTTAAAAAGTCATCTATTCGGGACCGCTCTTCTTTGAAATCAGTCAGGTCAAATCTACTTTCTGGTTTTAAAATAGTCTGAGGGATGTATTTTCTGATGTCGGTTAGCAATTGAGAACTGTCCAGGTCTAACTGATAGGTTCTTAAGAAGTATGGCGCTGAAATCTCTAGAGAGAAATTGATTTCAGCTTTTTTATCTTTTGTGGTAATGCTGGATGTAACATGGTTGGTAAAGAATCCATGGTTTTCCATCCGATTATCAAGTAGCTGTTCTGTTCTGGCAATGTCCACATCGGATAAATAGACAGGCTTCTCTCCAAACTTCTTGTTAAGGAATTTGGTGATTGGACCAAATTTGGTTCTCTGTGCTCGATAGTGATAATATAGTCCAAGTCTCATTCCCAGAAATCTAGAGTTAGGAGTAGGGTACAAGATACCTTCCAGCTCAGATTTAAGTTCAGACCTATCAGACGGCTTCTCTTCAAATGATAAATTGATATTCGCTCCAGTATACAAAATCTTGTCTTCTGGGATGAACTTATTGACACTGCAAGAAGAAAGTGCAACAATGCCTAGTGCAATCAGGTAATATGTCTTCAGTGCTTTAATCATCGGATTCTGATTGGTTTTCTTCTACTTCTTTTCTCCAAATTTCCTGGAATCGATTAAACTCTCTTGAGAATATGAATGCAAATCCGGTTACGATCAATTGACCATCAATGATGTTTTGATACTCGTTTTTTCTAAATCCCTTGAAGCGGTATCGACCATTTTTAGTGACCAGGTATTCGATGCTTACATTTCCTATCAATGGAGTTGTTACATCACTTTCCTGCATGGTACTTCCTTCTACATTCACCTCACTACCTACTTGTACAATGACTCGATCATCGAAAAGTCGTTGACTCGCATTGATGTTGACATCAGTTCTTTCTTGAGAAGTTTCCCCTTGATAATCTGTATAACTGTTGATGCCAAAATCAACCTGAAAGCCTGAATTGCCAGTAACTTTGTTAGAAAGGCTGTTGAGTTGGCTTGAAAGCACATTGTTCACATTGTTTCTGGCTATTGAGGCTGTTCCTCCGCTACTACCATCACTTCCCGCCGCCGGGAAGAATCGGTTAAGAACCAAAAGTGAAAATACTTGCTTGTTGAGCTGTTCTTCGCTACTATTGAGCGCTTGTACACGTTGATACACCTGACCTCCATTTGCTCCTCTTGCGCTTTCTGGAAGATCCAGTCCAAAACTTAATTCTGGCTGTAAGATTGTTCCATCCAGATTCAGATAGACTTCAAAAGGCAGTTGCTGCTGATTAGCATTGTTGTCGTCAAGTAGCAATGGAGCTGGAGAAGCTTTTACATTGTAAATAGCTTGAATGTCTAGCTCTGCAGACAGTGGATCACCACTCCAATTGATGGTTCCTCCTGGTGCCAGGTCAAATCTTCTTTTGACTAGATTATACAGACTCGCCTCGAAATGTCCGTCTGAGACAGTGTAAATACCGGCAAGCGTTGTTCGGCCATTGGGCTCCATCCCAAAATTGAATTCACCTTTCCCACTTATCTGGAAGTTGTCACCAGTCCTCTCATTGATCACAATTTTAAAGGTTGCACCTGTGCCAATATTCAGATTGGTGTTGAGGTCAAGGCCAGTTAATGCCGAAACGGTATTGTTAGCATCTTCATCTTTTCTAGTTAAAATGTCGTCAGGATTTTGTTTGTTGACGAAGACAACCACACCTTCTCGTTCGACTAAATCAGCTTGTGACTCAGGAACAATCATCGTGAAATCAGAATTTTTCAGTATGCCGATAGATCCTCTGATTTTTGGAATAGCCAGATTGCCTTTGACCGTTAGATCAGCGTCTAGACCTACTTTACCATAGAATAATTCATTGTCGTCTTTATCTGAATTGAGCGCTGTAAAGTTTCTAGCTGTGAGACTCAAGTCAAACGTAGGGTTGGTCAGACTTTCTGTTAAAATATTTCCCTTGATGGTAAAGGCGTTTTGATCTTGATCCTGAATTTTGAATGAATTCAGGTAAATGCCTTTGTTGTCTACTTTCAGGCTTTCATTGTTAATTGCAAATCGGGAGTTGAGGGAATTGACCTTAAGCCCAAAATCGTGAAACTGAAGTTCACCGTTGTATTGTGGCTCGGCGGTATTTCCTTTTATGGATACAGAACCTGTGAAATACCCTTCCGGATTAGAAATCTCTTCAGAAAGGAATGCATTCATGATCTCTGCATTGATTCGGTTCATTTCGAGTCCCAAATCCAAATT
>CAXEKM010000549.1:0-3412 GCA_963996645.1 uncultured Marinoscillum sp. | reverse complement strand
TCCTTATGGTCTTGCTATGAGGCGTGGAAGTCCTTTCTTCAGCGACATCAAGAGCGTGGGGAACATTGAGGTGGGTGTTTTGGATTACAATCCTCATTATGAAGCAATAGCCAAGAGCTATCCCAATTTGATTTTAGTTCCCTTATTAAATACGAGTAATGGTCTGGATAGAATACTTAGTGGTGAGATTGATGGGTATATTGGATCTATTTCTACGTTGAACTACTATATCCAGTCACAAGGATATTCGGATGTATTCATTGCTTCATTAACGGATTTCAAAACTGACCTTCGCTTTTCTTCTTCGAATGAACTTTTGACTTCTGTTTTTCAAAAAGCAATGATGAAAGTTCCTGATGCAGAGAAACAATTGATGATCAAGAAGTGGTATGGATCTGAAATAGTTGAAACAATCGATCGAAAATTAGCTTATCAAATTGCTGTCATTTCTGGGGTTCTTCTTATCCTGTTACTAGGTTGGATTTTTTCCTTACGACGCGTCATGCGCAAGCGAAAAGTGGTACAGAATCTGTTACAACAGAATCAAGCAAATATTTTGGCTTTGCTAGAGAATACCGACGCTATGATCTATTCCTTGGACATTGATCTATGTCTGCGAGCTAAGAACTCAGCGATTGAAAAGTTTATTTCCTATTTCACTGATGAACCCATCAGATTAGGAGCTATGTGGCTAGACTATTTTCCTGATCATATGCGTGATCGCTGGTTGCAGAGATATCTCAGAGCTTTAGAAGGAGAGAAGTACTCCGTTCAGGATTCCATTAAAATAGATGGTGAAATCAAGAGCTATATTACCTCATTTAACCCGATTAAAGTGGGTGGAGTAGTGTCTGGAGTTTCTTGTATAAGCGAGGATGTGACTGAACTGGTACAGGTGAATCAGTATATGCTGAGCCTTATGGATACCGCATATGATCATATTTTTATCAAAGATCTTGAGAGGAAGTATGTGATTGCTAGTCAATCTTTAGCTGATTTAAATGGCTTTAGCTCCTGGAAGGAGATGATCGGTAAACGTGAAATTGAAATCAATGAATTCAATGCACGTCAAGTGGCAGATGATGAATTGCGTGTTTTAGAAGAAGGGCTCCACGCCATTAATAAAGAACATCAATTCATGGACAAAGAAGGTGTGGTGCGTTGGATACAAGCCACCACTGAGCCTATCTATGATATTGAAGGAAGAATAGTCGGACTTTCTGGGGTGAGTAGAGATATTACACGTCGGAGAGAGGCAGAGAGACAACAGAAAATATTAATCTCCTCCATTGAGAATAGTTCAGACTTTATATCATTCCTGGATGAAGATTTCAAATTCATTTATATCAATCGCTTCGGTGTAGAGCGCCTTGGATTTGAGGATTATGAAGGAGTGCATATCCAAGAGCTGCTAGATGAGGTAACTTTAAAGATAGTCCGAAATGGAATGACACGATATGCCCTACAGGGAAAGATTTGGGAAGTGGAGTTCGATATTCATCACTGGAAAACAGGAGAGGCCATTCCAATGGATCATCAGATTTTCCCAATCTATGACGATCATGAAGGGTTCATTTGCTATGCCAATGTGGCTAGAGATTTAACAGAGCGAAACAAGCTGCAAGCTCAAGTGTTAAAGTCTAAGGTCAATGAGCAATTAATGACTGCTACCATTAAAGCTGAAGATAAGGAGCGGTATCGTATTGCTCATGAACTGCATGATGGTATTCAACAAAAGATTGCTACAGTTAACATGTATCTCCAGACACTTGAGGAGAATACAGATCAAAATAGGGAAGTATTGACTAATTGTATTGAGAAGCTAAATGAGGCAATCAATGAGATCAGAAACATGTCTCACAGTCTTGTGCCTAGAGCTTTGAGAAACAGTGGGCTCGCGGCTACATTAAATGATGAAGTCGAACAATTGAATAAAAATTCAGCCATAAACGCATCATTTCATGAGAATATCGGATCAAAGCGGTTTCATCAAGACATTGAGTTGAATCTTTATCGTATCTTTCAGGAAGCTATGTCTAATATTTTCAAGCATGCTGGTGCCAACTCAATAATGGTGCAGTTGCTGGAAAGTGAAGAAAGATTGTCTCTAATGATTGAGGATGATGGTCGGGGTTTTGATGCCGGAGATCACGAAGAGGCTGGATTCGGATTATCTAGTATTAAGAATCGTGCTGCAGGAATTGACGCGCACGTGGAAATTGATAGTGTGCCAAATGAAGGTACCAGCATATTAGTGGAACTAGAACCTGACGCTTACCATGGAGAATAAGATTACCATCATGTTAGTAGACGATCATCCGATGATCAGGGATGCCATGTCTCTCTATTTTGGCAAAACCAATGAAATTGAAATTCTGGCAGAGGCTAACAACGGCAAAGAGGCTTTGGATCTTTTAAAAGAGCAACAATTTGATTTGGTGATTACTGATATCGCCATGCCTGAAATGAATGGTGTGGAATTTTTGACTGCACTTCAGGAACAGAATATCCAACAAGATGTGCTGGTGATATCCATGATTAATGAAGTTTCTCAAGTGAAGAAAATGATATCGCTTGGAGCTAAGGGGTATGTATTGAAGAATAGCCCAAAGGAAGAAATACTGCAAGCTATCAAAGCGATCAGATCAGGTGAAACCTATTATTCTAAGGAAGTTTATGAAATCATCATGGGGCAACTTACTGGGAGAAAACCAAAGCAGCGCCTGACGGTAGAAATTCCTCTTTCAAGAAGAGAAAAGGAGATTGTAAAGCTCGTGATGGAAGAACTAACCAATCAAGAGATAGCAGAAAAACTGTTTATTAGTGTTCGCACGGTAGAAGCACACAAAAGAAATATTCTGGAAAAAACAGGCTGTAAAACAGTAGCCGGATTGGCTATTTATGCCATTGAAAGGGGAATCGTTTAAAAAAACACTAAGGGTTTCACGTAAAAAATCGTTTTAAGGGATCCCCTCAATGAGTGGATGATGATATTTCGTAATATTGTCTTAACTTAGAAATAAGACATCAACCACATCAACCACAATGTCTCATAGTCCACTTTTAGATTCCATCATTGTTTTTATATCGAACAATGATGAAAAAACAAGGTCTTTACTGAATGTCATCCGTAGACGGGATGTCAGTAGAAGCGTACATTGGCTTCGCAATCACGATCAGGTTCAAAGACATTTTCAAAATTCACAGCAATTTTTAGATTTTAAAGAAAACGGCCAGGAAGTTGCCATTATTCTAGATTATGATCTGGAAGGTGTATCGCTGGTAACCAAATATCTAGAAGAACAGGGTGTCTTAAAGGTATGTACGTTGTTTAGTTTAAGATCTGTAGAAGAAGAAGTAGGAGTGTTATCGAAAATGCTTCGAACGGTTTAATAAGTAGTCTTTACGTGAT
>CAXEKM010000548.1:0-4302 GCA_963996645.1 uncultured Marinoscillum sp. | reverse complement strand
GGTCTAAGACGATAGGTGTCTATGACTTAAAGTCTAAATCGGTGACGGAAGTGCTGGGAACAGGTCAGGATTTTACGCATTTGCTGGAAGTACTTCCCAATGGGAAGACTTTTTATGCAACCAATGTGGAGTCTGGCACAGTGAGTATTTATGAAAAGAAGGAGATACCACCCTATATGCCGCCCACAGGTAAGCTTCCCCCTAACGCACAACCCCGTGTAGAATGGCGGCAAACACTGATAGATGTAGGCTATGGAGCCGAAGGCTTTGCTACCACTCCAGGTGATCAGGAGTTGTGGACAGCCAGGCCAGATGGTCATGTTTTGGTCATTGATTTGATTCGAAAAGAAGTGATCGCAGATATAGACACTGGGGTGGAAGGTTTGCACCGACTGAAAATCACCGCAGATGGTACCACCGCATGTATCGTAAGTGTCAAAACAGGAGATTTGCTGTTTTATGACATAGAAAGCCGGACACTCAAGCGTCAAATGCAAATGGGCCAAGGTGCCGGATTATACATCGATGAGGCCAGCAATAGATTGTTTGTGTCCTGCACTCCCAACAATTACATAGCTGTCGTTGATCTGAAGGATTTCCGTGTTTTGAAGAAAATTGAGATCGGCAGACCGGATGGAGTGACATCTGTGGAGGTTTATCAAGAATAAATACACATGATTTCACTTACTCCTCCGAACCCTTAATCTTAAAGAACAATCTGGTCAATGGAATGATGGCCAAACCGGTGATAGTCAGGAAGAGAAACGCCCAGCGTAATCCAAATCCATGGGAAAGGTAACCGATGATCGGAGGACCAATGAGCATTCCAGTTGTGCCATAAGTGGAGATAATAGCTACCACAATTCCGGGAGCGTATTTCTTAGAACCTCCAGCTTGAGCTAGTGCCATAGGTACGATTGGAGCTACACCAATCCCAATAATTGAGAATCCGATCAATGCAGGGACGAAGTAGGGGAATAGGACGGCAGTTAGTACTCCTGAGATGATCAGAGCGGCCGATATGGCAAAAGTCAACTTGCTGCCGATCTTATGAATGATCTTATCCGAAAGAAGTCTCGAAATCGCCATAAAGGTCATAAACAGCAAGAATCCGAAAGTAAAGATCTCTGAGTTGACCACATCACGGAAAAAGACCCCACTCCAGTCAAACATGCCGCCTTCACAAATAGAAGCAAAGAAGATGATAAAGCCTAGAGAAACGATATAGGGTTCTGGCTTGCTCAAGATCAATTTCGTCCCCGTTGTTGCTTTGTCAGCTGCGATCAGGTTGAAATAAGAAAATAAGGATAAAGGAATCACCATGCACGTGAAAAGGATCAGGTGAGTGATCATGTTGATGTCTGAAACAATCATCAACGTAGTGAAGCCAACACCTGCGATACCTCCAATACTCCACATGGCATGAAAGGACGCATTAATTTTCTTCTGGAACAGTTTCTGAACGGTAATTACCTGTGTGTTCATGGATACGTTCACGATTCGCATGAAAAAGGCAATGCAAAACATGGATCCAATCAACATAGCTGTATTCGATGCGAAACTCAATGAAAGTAAGGACAAGGCATACAAGATGTAACCAAAGAGTATTGGTTTACGAGTGTTGAACTTGGAAACGAGAAATCCTGATAATGGCAACCCAATCAAAGAAGCAATGGGCATGGTGAGCAAAGTAGATCCTTGCTCCGCATCGTTTAATCCAATAACTTCCTTTATAGTAGGTATTCGGGAAGTCCATGTGGAGAATCCGAAACCTGAAAGGAAATAAAACGTGCTTAAAGCAATGCGGTGTTTCAGTCTAGTTTCCATGTTGTTGGTTTGCCCTACTTTTCCATTGATGAAAAGTAACAAAAATCTAGGTCTGAATTCATTTCTTAACGCTTTAGACAAATTAAAAATCGGGATAAAATAAACTCGCTGCAACCAATAATTAAACCTTTCCGGCTTCATTATTGGCTCAAACAGTATTTTATCCTTTTCAATTTTAAATTCACTAAATGCTAAAATGAATTAGGACCGTCCCTTTAAAAAGTTAGAATCAATTGATTTTGAGCTACTAGTATTTTTTGGAATCGAAATTGAACAGAATTAAGCCTATTTTCTCTCAATATCTCTCAAATTCTCCATCTTCTTGTTGCGTAGGAATCCAGCAATATCTTCAAAATGTTCTTTCACTCGTTGATTGCCAAATTCGAATACTTTTTTCGCTAATCCGTCCAGGAAATCTCTGTCGTGAGACACCAGAATCAATGTGCCATCAAAAGCTTTCAAGGCATCTTTCAAGATGTCCTTCGTCTTGATGTCGAGGTGGTTGGTAGGCTCATCGAGAATAAGGAGGTTTACTGGCTGAAGCAACAATTTGATCATTGCCAGACGTGTTCTTTCTCCTCCCGAAAGTACTTTCACTTTTTTGTCGATCGTGTCACCGCTGAACATGAAAGCACCTAGAATGTCTTTGATTTTGGTGCGTATATCTCCTTGTGCTATTTCATCAATCGTTTGGAACACGGTCAATGACTCATCCAGGAGAGCAGCTTGATTCTGAGCGAAATATCCAATCTGACAATTGTGACCCAATTGCATTTTGCCTTCGTGCTCAATCTCACCCATGATCGCCTTAATCATAGTAGACTTACCTTCACCGTTTTTACCAACGAAAGCCACTTTTTCACCGCGACTAATGGTCATTGAGGCGTCCTTGAAAACCACGTGATCTCCATAGGATTTGCTCAAGTCTTCTATGATTACCGGATAATTGCCTGATCTCGGAGCAGGAGGGAACTTCAAGTTCAATGCAGAAGTATCTACTTCATCCACTTCTACGATCTCCATTTTCTCCAACATCTTTACGCGAGATTGTACCTGCAATGTCTTGGAGTACGTTCCTTTGAATCGCTCGATGAACTGCTTGATGTCCGCAATTTCCTTTTGCTGATCATCAAACTGCTTTTGCTGCTGCTCGCGACGCTCTTTTCTCAGTTCGAGATAATGAGAGTAGTTCGTTTTGTAGTCATAGATCTTCCCATTGGTTAACTCAATGGTGCGATTAGTCAAATTGTCTACAAACGTCTTATCGTGGCTAATCACCATGACGGCATTTGCACTGGTCTTTAAGAAGTCTTCTAACCACTGAACGGACTCAATGTCCAGGTGGTTGGTAGGCTCATCGAGAAGGATCAAGTCTGGCTTTTTCAATAAGATTTTAGCTAGTTCGATACGCATTCTCCATCCACCACTAAAGTCTTTGGCAGGACGGGTAAAGTCCGAACGAACAAAGCCTAACCCTAAAAGTGTTTGCTCAACCGCCTGATCAAAGTTGGAGTCTTCGATGCTGTAGTATTTTTCACTGATTTCAGAAACCAACTCAATGATCTTCGCATATTCATCCGATTCATAATCGGTACGCGTTTCCAACTGCTTATTCAGGTCATCCAGCTGTGTTTTCATCGCTAAGATCTCCTCAAAAGCTTTGGAAGTCTCTTCGAATACGTTGCAAGTGTCTTCTACCAATAAGTGCTGTGGTAAATAAGCAATTACTGCATCTTTTGGTGCTGAGATTTTGCCATAAGTAGGTTTGTCTTTGCCAGCAATGATTTTTAAGAGGGTGGATTTACCGGCACCATTCTTACCCATGAGGGCGATTTTGTCCTCTGGATTGATGTTGAACTGAATGCCGCTAAACAGGGTGTGCCCACTAAATTCTACGCCGACTGAGTCTACTGAGATCATAACTTCAATTGAATAAGCCGCGAAGTTAGTGAGAAGGGTTGGGAATGTGAATGTCAGAATTGAATTTCACAGGATAATCCATTAAGCATCTTTGGAGGTGTTCTCAGATACTTTCAGTTAAAAGTTTTCCGATACTTCATTATTTCACCAATGAATATATCAGAATTTCGAATTGGATATATATGAATTTCACTTCCTTCTGTTGGTTTTCTCAGGAATCCAGAAATTAATCCATCGCCATAGATTTTTCGAATTATTAAGAATAGTGCTGATAGAGAATAAATGGCATTGTTTAATGTCGCATGTTCTGCGTAAGATTCTGCACTATGTTTTATCTTATTATAGGCATTCCACCATTTTGGGATCATGTCACTATTAATCTTTGACTCTTGGTCCCAATTTTCCAAACTTTTAAAAGGCCTAATGGAAGCTCCAGTTTCTAAATAATTGTGAAAGACCGGGCTTCGAAGATCTTGATCGTTAATTTTAAAGAAGTGTTCCAAACTTAAATATTTATAAATATTGAGTTTTGTTGATTTACTGATATCAAAAAGC
>CAXEKM010000547.1:0-5433 GCA_963996645.1 uncultured Marinoscillum sp. | reverse complement strand
TCCTGAGCATTGAGGTGATAGCAGAAGATACATATTATCCCAAAACAGCAAGATTTTAGCTTGCCAGCAAAAAGATTATAAGGCATAGATCAATGGTTGAATAGTTCAAAGGTTAATTAATATAATAATTACAATAAAAACTATTACTTATCGATCAAATGTGAATGAAAGGGTATAGAAGAGTGGTGGTTATTGTCATAATGACAATATGCTAGTTTTTATTGATGTTTGATAAACTCAACTGGTGGCTATAGAAATCAGAAAAAGATCTTCTGTAAACAAAAAAGGCTCCATTTGGAGCCTTTTTGATTTATGCTTTAGCCGTGGCTTTTTTAGCCTCAATGTACTCATCATAAGTACCAAGCTTGTCTATAATCTTATGAGGATTGATCTCTATGATTCTGTTTGCAATAGTCTGTGTGAACGTATGGTCATGAGAAGTAAAGATCAACGTTCCTTTATATTCTGCTAATGAATTATTCAGTGCAGTAATTGATTCCAAATCAAGGTGGTTGGTAGGATCATCCAGTAGCATGAAGTTTGCTTCTTGAAGCATCATTCTGCTGAGCATACATCTTACTTTTTCACCTCCAGAAAGTACGTTGGCTTTCTTCAATGTTTCCTGACCTGAGAACAACATCTTGCCAAGGAATCCACGGATATATACCTCATCCTTTTCTCCTGGAGAGAATTCTCTCAACCAGTCAATCAGGTTTTCATCTGTATCGAAGAATTCAGCATTCTCGTTTGGTAGGTAAGCAGAAGTGATGGTCTGACCATATTTGAATGTGCCAGAGTCAGCTTCCATTTCACCAGCCAATATTTTGATTAAGGTAGAGATGGCTAAACTGTTGTCTCCAACCAATGCGATTTTTTCTCCTTTGTTGACAAACAAATCCAGGTTTTGGAACAATGGTTGACCATCCAATGATTTGGACAATCCTTTTATCTCAAGAATTTGGTCACCAGCTTCTCTACTTTGATTAAAGATGATCGCTGGGTATTTTCTATTTGAAGGTTGGATGTCGTCTACATTGATTTTATCCAATAATTTTCTTCTTGAAGTTGCTTGCTTGGACTTAGAAGCGTTGGCACTAAATCGCTGAATGAACTCTTGAAGTTCTTTCTTCTTTTCCTCTGCTTTCTTGTTAGCAGCACTTCTCTGTGAAAGAGCCAATTGGCTGGATTCGTACCAGAAACTATAGTTGCCAGTGTATATTTTGATCTGACCGAAATCCACATCTGCAATGTGTGTACACACTGTATCCAGGAAGTGACGGTCGTGAGATACAACAATTACGGTGTTTTTGAAATCAAGTAGGTAGTTCTCCAACCAGTCGATAGTGTTCAAGTCCAGGTCGTTGGTAGGCTCATCGAGAATCAAGATGTCAGGATTACCAAAAAGCGCTTGAGCAAGCAAAATTCTTACTTTCTGCTGGTTGGTTAAGTCCTTCATTACTTTGAAATGATCTGCTTCTTTGATACCTAAACCGCTAAGAAGGGCAGCAGCATCAGACTCAGCATTCCAACCATCCATTTCAGCAAATTTGGCTTCCAGCTCAGAGGCTTTTACACCATCTTCTTCAGAGAAGTCTGGTTTTGCATAGATAGCGTCTTTCTCTTTCATGATTTTCCAGAGCTCCTGGTGTCCCATCAAGACCGTATCCATTACCACATTGTCATCATACTCAAAGTGGTTCTGCTTCAGTACAGCCATACGTTTACCTGGCTCAATATTGACAGATCCTGAATTTGGAGAAATTTCTCCAGATAAGATTTTTAAGAAAGTGGATTTACCAGCTCCATTAGCACCGATGATTCCGTAACAGTTTCCACCTGTGAATTTTACATTCACTTCGTCAAACAGTACGCGTTTACCAAATTGAAGAGATACGTTTTGAGTTGCTATCATGCCTTTTGAATTTCGAGGTGCAAAATTAGTGTTAATATCATCCAGTCGCAAATTGAAAGGGATTTGATCCACTTTTATTTCTAACTAATTGACTTTTACCGTATATCGTCGTTTTGTGACTGTTGGTCGTAGGGGGTTTACGTGTTGACGAATTGTAAATCTGACAAGAGTTATACGTGCGTAGTTTAGTCATGTAATATCATTTTAAAATGTCAGAATACACCAACAAAGCTTTAGACGAGGAGATTGACTTAAGTAAAGAAAAATTGCTCCTAATGGGACAATTGCTTGCTGGAATTGCGCATGAAATTAATACTCCACTTGGAGCTATCAATGCATCGATTAGTTCACTGAACGAGTCGTATCTCTCTTGTATGGAGGCTTTACCACAGTCTTTGGATGTCAAAGATCAGGATTTAGCGATAGTGCTTTTTGACTTGATACGGGAGGCCTCTGAGTTTAAGAAAACACTTTCTACAAGGGAGATCCGTGCGAAACGGAAAGAGATGACTCAGGAATTAGCTAAATACAACGAAATGTATGCTGCTTCCTGGGCTGATCAGTTTGTAGATGTCGGGTTTACAGAAAGTGTAGATGCTTTCGGTCAGTTGTTTTCACACCCAAAGGGACCGGAGTTAATCCATACCGCTCTATCAATTATCAAACAGGCTAAAACCATTTACAACATCATATTGGCTGTTGATAAAATCAAGAGTATCACAGGAGCCATAAAGAGCTTCTCTAGAAATGATCAGGAGGATGATAAACAAACAATTGATCTAAGAGATAATATTGAGACGGTACTGATCTTGTATAAGAGCAAACTTAAGCACGGTATCATCATCGAAAAGGAATATACAGATCATCCAGTTTTTTTCAGATGTAATGCTAGTGAGGTTATGCAGGTATGGACTAATCTGATTCATAATAGCATACATGCCATGAATGGAACGGGTACACTCAGTATCTCAGTGGAATCAACTAAAGAAAATATAACCATTGGAATTCAGGATACTGGATCAGGTATACCTGATGAAATTCAACATCGAATATTCGAACCATACTTTACGACCAAACCGCAGGGAGAAGGAACAGGACTTGGCTTAGATATAGTCAAAAGCATCGTAGAAAAGCATTCTGGTTCCATAACATTTGAAACTAGCCCACAAGGCACAAAATTCACTATTCAATTTCCTAACTATCAACAGCAATGACAGAAAAAGCAATATTATGCATAGATGATGAGCGTATCATCTTAGACAGTCTCAAATCTCAGATATCCAGAGAATTTGAAGGGGATTTTACCATTGAAGTTGCTGAAAGCGCTGACGAAGGCATGGAAGTAATAGAGGAAATGGTAGAAGATGGAGTTCGCGTATTGATTATCGTATCTGACTGGTTGATGCCAGGAATGAAAGGAGATGAGTTTCTAATAGGTGTTCATCAGCGATTCCCAGAAATCGTCAAAGTGATGCTTACAGGGCAGGCAGATGAAAAGGCACTGGAACGAGCTTTCAAAGAAGCTAATTTGTATAAAGTGATCAAGAAACCATGGGAAAAAGATGAATTGATAGGAGTGATTAAAAGCGGATTGGAAATCACTAGTTAATATGAACGGGCTTATCAATAGAGCAGTCAAGAAATTCATCATCAAGGAATACGGAGAGTATACCTGGGAGAAGATTTTATATAAATCGAAAATAGAAGATGATGTATTCGTTTCGATGAAAGTTACTCCAGATGAGCCTTCTTATCATTTGATCAATGTCACTTCTGAGGTTTTGGATGTTGAACCAGGTCGATTAATTGAGTCTTTGGGTAATTACTGGGTAGAGTATACAGCAGGTGAAGGGTACAGCATGGTGTTTGAGATGTTTGGTAAGAACTTGAAGGAGTTTCTTCATAATCTTAATCACCTTCATTTTAAGATAGGATGCATACTTCCCAATTTGGATCCGCCAACTTTTGATCCGGAGGTGATCAGTGACTCGCAAATCAACCTACACTATTATTCCAATCGTGACGGAATGTCGCCATTGGTGAAAGGCATATTAAAAGGCTTAAGTATCAAATTCAATGAGCCTTGTGAAATCATACACTTGATCAAAAAGTCTGACGAGGCTGATCATGATGTATTTCAGATCAATTTTTTATAGCAACACTTTGAGCTAATGAAACTATCGAATAATGCATTAAATAGGATGAATCCCTTCTACATAGTACTTAATGATCAAATTAGGATTGTTAAGTGGGGGACTTCTATAGAAAAGCTTTGTCCTGAGATACGCATTGATAGTCATTTTGAAGACTGCTTTGAGATCAAGAGAAATGCTCTGAACTCTGATTCAAATGGGATAAAAGTAAGGGAAGAGATGCTCTACTTTGTAAGCATCAAGTCGACAGGACTCAAACTAAAAGGCCAATTTATTTCTACTGATAATGGTTTTTACTTGTTTGTGAGTACCCCCTTAATTGCTGAAATCAAGGATTTGAGAAAATCACCATTGAATCTGATAGATTTTCCATTGCATGACTACTACACAGAAGGAGTGTTTTTGCTCAATGAATATGAGCGTTCCAATGAGGAAATTCAGGAATACAGTGAAAAGCTAAAGCAACGGAATCAGACCCTTGAGGAGCAGCATGCTGAGCTTACTGAGGTTAGGGTTTATCTGGAAGAGATCAATGAAGATCTGGAGTGGCGTGTAAAGCACCGAACCAAAGAACTAGAACAAAGTAATGAGGAGCTTACAGATGCATTATCCAAACTAAGAAATGCTCAAAATAAGTTAGTCGAGTCAGAAAAGTTAGCTGCTTTGGGACAGTTGGTAGCAGGAATTGCTCATGAAATTAACACACCAATTGGAGCTATAAAGGCATCTATCGAATTGATTCATAAACTCTTTTTGGATGATATGGATGGATCTGCAGGGTCCGTGGTACAAAAGCTGTCTGAGGAAAGAAGAACCTTGTTTAATGAATTGGTGAAAAAAATCTGTGATACAGAAACATACTTCAGTTCACGAGAAGAACGCCAGCTTACCAAGGAAATGAAAAAGAGCCTTGAAGAGGACCAAATAGATGAAGCGGCCTTTATTTCTTCATCGATGAGAGATGTAGGGTTTTTCCAGGATCTCAAGCCGTATTATTCCTTGTTTCAGCAAGCGGATGCCATTCCAGTTGTTTCCAGGTTAAGAGATATGGCCGTTCAGAACAATATGGCCAGGAACATTAAAACCTCTGTGGCGAAAGTTGACAAGATTGTTTCTGCCCTGAAAACCTATATCAGCGATCAGGCCTTTCATGAGAAAAGAGAGATCAATTTGGTGGAGAGCATTGATAACGTTTTGACGCTCAATAGAAACTCGATTAAACAAGGAGTGGAGGTAAGAAAGAATTTCGCAGCTAATAAATTGATTGTAAACGCCTACGCAGATGAGCTCAATCAGGTCTGGATCAACCTTGTGCATAACTCATTGCAGGCAATGGAAAACAGAGGTGTTCTTGATTTAGGTATAAGC
>CAXEKM010000546.1:0-3214 GCA_963996645.1 uncultured Marinoscillum sp. | reverse complement strand
TCACCACCACTCCATGGACTCTCTTCAGGTTCAATACCGCACCATTCCAATGAGGATTTGATGTATTCTTCAGCACCTTCCACAAATCGCGTTTGATCAGTGTCTTCTATTCGAAGAATGAACGTTCCATTGTGCTTTTTAGCAAACAGGTAATTGAATAGAGCTGTTCTCACTCCTCCGATGTGCAACGCACCCGTTGGACTTGGTGCAAATCGTACTCTTACTTGATCCATATGAATTGGGTAATTTTTAAGGACTGCAAAACTATCAAATAGCCGATACTATCAGAAGTCTTTAGCCGTTAATGATTGCCTTCCAGTAGATTCTTTAAAGATTGGATGCATTCTTCACATTTTCTGTGGAATGAGAGCGTTAAGACCAGGTAGTTTAACAGGCCAAATGAAAGACTGACGATTCCAGCCAGGTACCATTTAGAAAGGAACAAAAAGGTGAAACCTAATAAGATAGACAATGTCGAACTAGCCTTGAGGTAAAGAATAGCTGCAGGAAAGAGCTTTAGCTTAAGAAAAATGATTGACCCTCTTTTCGTAGACTCCACTTTACCAACAATCAGTGGTAATGCATTTTGTGGAGTCTGGATAACAGAGGAAACGCGAAAGCCGTCTGATCCAACTTTTCCATTGAACAACGGCTTTTCTGTTACAAATTCAGAGTTAACTTCCTGAGTGTAGTTGTGCAGTTTTACGAGCACATCGTGTTTCGAAAGCTCTGAAACGAATGTTTGTTGGCTATTTGGTAGCCAATTCATTAGATGTATGCAATACAGCTAATTTCTACATTCACGTTTTTTGGAAGGCACGATACCTCTACCGTTTCTCTTGCTGGAGGGTTCTCAGGGAAGTATTTGCCATAGACTTCATTGATTTTAGCAAAGTTGCCCATATCGCTTACGAAGATGCTGCACTTGATGATCTGGTTATAATCCGCTCCAGCTTCTTTGAGGATGAAGCCTAGATTTTTCATGACCTGGTCAGTCTCATCTTCAATGTTGTCCGTGATCATGTTTCCCGTTGATTGTTCAATGGCAATTTGTCCGGAAACATATAGCGTGTTTCCGTGAATGACTGCTTGACTATATGGTCCTATAGGAGCTGGTGCTTCTTTAGATAATACTATTTTTTTCATTTGATTTTGCTTCTTATGTGATTGCTTTTGTAGGTCACAATTATAATGAATAGCGAACTTGAATTGTTATTTTTCTTCAAGGATTCCAAGTTCTGGGCGAATGATTTCAGTCAATTGGTTAAATAATTCTAATCCCATTTTAATTCACCCACAGTCAGAATGAGTATTTTTCCAATTACTTTGTCTCAAATTCTAGTGCATGAAAATATTGCTAATTGAGGATGATCCTAGCGTTTGCTCCATGGTCAATAAGGGGCTTAAGGAGAATGATTTTGATGTGACCGTCGGTATGACGGGACAGCAGGGGATTGATCTGAGTAGCCAGTCCAAATTTGATTTGATCATTCTGGATATCATGCTTCCCGACATAAACGGGTTAGAAGTTTGTAGAGAGATTCGAAAAAGTGATACTAGAATTCCTATTTTGTTCTTAACAGCACTGGGAAGTGCGGAGAATGTGGTTTTGGGATTGGAAACAGGTGCCGATGATTACCTCACCAAGCCATTTAAGTTCATCGAACTGTTAGCCAGAATACGGTCTCTATTGAGAAGGGCGGAAAATCAAGAGACTGTTGTTGCAAACACTCACCAATATACATTTGAGGATTTGACGCTTGATGATCATACGAAGAAAGTAATCAGAGCAGGTGAGTCTGTTTCATTAACATCTACGGAATATCGATTGCTATTGATGTTCATGAAGAACCCAAAAAAAGTACTGTCAAGAACATCTATGCTAGATGAGGTATGGGGAATCACCTTTGACCTGGGTACTAATGTGGTAGATGTATATGTCAACTACCTACGAAAAAAGATAGAAAGAGTGAATAAAAAGCGGATAATTCATACGGTAATAGGAATGGGATATGTTTTGAGAGCTGATGAAGATTCATAATAAAATTATCTATGCCCTGATCACTATTTTCCTGATCTACACTTTGCTGTTTAGTGGTTTTATCTACTATTCTATTTCCAGTTATTCGTACACAGATTTTTATAAGAGATTAGAAATACGAGCTATTACGGCTGCCAAAATCACTCTGGAACATCCCAATGATGTGACCATTATCAAGGAATTGCGTCAGGATTATTTAGAAAAATTACCCCATCAAAAAGAATACTTTATTCGAATAGAAAATAATCAACCAATTGATACAATTCCAGAGGTTATCAGTAAGGAATTGGTGGAGAATGTTATTCAATTTGAAGCAGCCAGTGATAACAATCAAAATATTTTCTTTTCAGGGATCAGATATAAATCTACTTCCAATGAAGAATATGTAGTGATCATCTCAGCGGAGAATTACTTCAGTTCACACCATGTGGCTTATTTGAGAAATCTATTATTTACTTCTCTTGCATATACATTGGTCTTGGTCACGTTGATCTCACTGGTTTTTTCCAGAACTCTTGTTCAGCCTATCAATAATATCATTAAAGAGGTGAAGAAGATCGGATCTGAAAATCTTCATCTTAGATTGAAGGTGCCTGATCAGAATGATTCACTGACACGTCTTACCCAGACATTCAATGATATGCTGGATCGACTGGAGACGTCTTTTGAGACTCAGAAAAACTTTATCAGCAATGCGTCTCATGAGTTGAATACACCTTTGACTGCTATTATAGGGGAAGCAGATTTGGCATTGACGAAGGACCGTAATCCATCAGAGTATGTAGATACGATCAAAATTATTTTGAGTGAAGCTGAAAAGCTGGAACAAAAGACACGGGCATTACTCCTTTTGGCTCAGACAGGTTACGATGGTAAGAAATTCACTAAAGAAATTGTCCGGATGGATCAGCTGGTACTTGATGCCAAAGAGACGGTTGATAGTATCAATAACAAGGCTAAAATCAATCTGGATTTTAGTTCATTGCCCGAGCAACCTGAGAGGCTCAAGGTTAATGGGAATCAACAGTTGCTCAAACTAGCGTTGTGCAATTTGATCATTAATGGATGTAAATATTCTAATAATGAGCCAGTTTTGGTAGCATTAGGTTCTGATGGAGCTCACATCTTAATTTCTATCAAGGATTCGGGAATCGGTATTCCAGAAGAAGAAAT
>CAXEKM010000545.1:0-3776 GCA_963996645.1 uncultured Marinoscillum sp. | reverse complement strand
GGTGTGGCGGCAAAAGAGAATATACCAGAAATTGAAAGCTACGTTCGCATTCATCCACAACAAAAAGGGGCAGTCATCATTAATTCTGAAAAGGATCGTAGGTTCAAAGAGGATGAGATTTTCTTCGTGGACCAAAATTTCCTTGAAATGTTTGATTTCTCAATGCTTCATGGGAATGGTTCTTCAGCTCTATTAAATCAAAATAGTATTGTAATCACAAAAAACGCGGCAGTCAAATATTTTGGGAACGAGACTAATCCTGTCGGAAAATCACTCGAGATGCACGGTGTGTTTGCTAGCGATATCTATACTATAAGTGGAGTTTTGGAGGACTTGCCAGCCAATTGTCACCTGGAGTTTGATTTTTTAATTCCCATGTCGAAGCTTATCAATAGTAATTATAGGGGAAAAGTGGCCTGGGGCAGGACGAACTGGACAACTTATGTAAAGCTAAAAGGACAACCACAACCAGAAGTGGTTCGAGATAAAATCAATCAGGTGATTGAGGACAATACCGCCGAGCGGTTTTCAGCCTGGGGACTACAGTGGCAAATTGATTTACAACCTTTGGAAGATATTCATCTGAAGTCGAATTTTCTCTATGATCTTGCGTCTGGAAATGGGAGTTGGTCCGAAATGAAAACGTATGCGCTAATAGCTGCTTTCATTTTGTTAATAGCCTGGCTAAACTTCATTAATCTGACCACCGCACGCTCACTGAAGAGGGCTAAGGAGGTTGGTGTCAGAAAGATAATGGGAGCAAAAAGAAATCAGCTCGTATCACAGTTTGTGACAGAGTGGTGGCTAATCAATACTTTATCTCTGATTTTAGCTCTGTGTATTTCAATTGCATTCCTACCTGTGCTGAGCAATATGTTAGGCAAAAACCTTCAGTTTCTTCTATTTACTGATTGGCGTTTTTGGGTGTGTCTAATGTTAGTGATTGCTTCAGGATCAGTTGTAGTAGGGTTTTATCCTGCTATAATATTGGCATCATTTCGTCCAATTAACATATTAAAAGGAGGTATTTCGTCACCATTCAAGAATAGGAACACTTCTCCTAGAAAAGCTTTAGTGGTATTTCAGTTTTTTGTGTCCACTCTGCTGATCACTGGTACTGTGCTGGTATACAAACAGGTCTCTTATATGAAAAGTAAGGATCTGGGGATAAATATGGATCAGGTTCTTGTGATAGATGGCCCCCGAAATGTTGCTTTTGATGATGGGTTAATCGCTTCTGTACAAACATTTAAAAATGAGGTCTTAAGGCACAACTCTGTATCAAGTATTACTGGATCTGGGCAAGTTCCGGGTAAGGGATATAACTACATTGTGCCGATGAGTAGACTTCAAAGTGAATCTACAATTGATAATTCAGTGGGAGTAATAAGTGTAGATGAAGATTTTCTGGATTCTTATGCTGTTGATTTTCTTGCTGGTGGTGATTTTGGTAGTGGAACGAATATCAGGTACCGCGAGGTTGCTATCAACGAAGAAGCCTCAAGGGTTTTGGGATATGAATTAGCAGAGGATGCGATAGATCAGAAATTATTAATTGGTCGGGATACCGTTTTGGTTTCAGGTGTTCTCAAAAACTATCATTGGAGTAATTTGAGAGATGCATTAACCCCAATGGCTTTTGCGTCTTCTGAGGTGGCTGTTGGTTATTTTTCTGTAAAAGTCAATGTTCAAAATCTTCAAGAAACAATTGATCATTTGAATGACGCCTTTAGTTCTTCATTTCCAGGGGATCCATTCAGCTATTTTTTTCTTGATGATGAATTTAACAGACAATATCAATCGGATGTGCAGTTTGGAAATTTGACATTAGCACTCTCTGTTTTAGCAGTTGTACTGGCTAGCCTTGGATTGTTTTCATTGGTTTCTTATTCTTATTCATTTAGAACAAAGGAAGTTGGAATTCGGAAGGTTCTCGGTGCATCGTTGAGCCAGTTGATGATGCTCTTATCAAAAGAGTATTTCGTTTTGCTGGTGATAGCGTACATTCTAGCTATTCCTGTAGGTTTCTATTGGGGATTATCCTGGTTAGAAAATTATGCATTCAGGGTCGATTTTGGTCTTGGTGTTTTTTTAGTGCCAATTATCGTTCTGGCCTTTATTGCTGTTACTACGGTGGGCTATAGAACTTTTAGAATTGCCTCAATCAATCCGTCCGAATCTCTAAGAGATGAGTAATAATCAACCACCGAAATTGGTCCTGAAGTACTTTCAATAACTCTGGAACACAGGTCATTTCGTGGGGTTGAGGAAGGTTTTTGATAAGTTAAACTAACTGTTTCCACACTTTTTCTATTTCTTTTACAACTTAAATAGAAATACTTTCGTACATTAGTTTTACAAATTCAATAGTAATGGGAAGAACAACCTTTTTAGGAGAGTTTGAAGAGCTCATCCTCACTGTAGTCCTGATCCTCAATGACGATGCGTATGGAAATACCATCGTGAGTGCGATTAAAGAACATCAAAACCGGGAAGTAAACCTGAGTTCAGTACATATTACGTTGTATCGATTGGAAGAAAAAGGGTTTCTGCAATCAGATATGGGAGGAGCTACTCAGGCTAGAGGAGGAAGGCGCAAGCGCTATTTTAGAATCACCAATGCTGGGAAAGCACTTCTTCAGGAAATGAAAGATGCTCGAACCAGTCTGTGGGAGCTCACACCACAACTCAAATTTTCTCATGAGTAAGTTTAGTCCTCCGAAACTTTTCACTCGTCTCTTCGAGTGGTTTTGCAACCCGCGGTTACAGGAGACAATTCTAGGAGACATGGAGGAGCAATTCGAAGAAGATGCGGAGCAGTATGGGGTTAGGAAAGCGAGACGGAGATATGCCTGGAATGTCATAAGATTTTTTAGGAAGGACATCATCAAGCCAGCCAGTGGCGGAAAACTCAACTATTATGGCATGTTAAGACACAATTTACTTATCTCTTTAAGGAGTTTTAAGCGGCATAAAACCACCTTTTTGATCAATCTCATCGGGTTGTCTACCGGTATCGCTTCTGCTTTTCTCATTTACCTCTGGATAGATAGTGAGAGATCGGTTGATAAATTTCCTGAAAAGGAAGCTCAACTTTATCGGGTTATGACTCATTTTGATCTTATTGATAAGCAAATTACCTGGGAGTATACCTCCGGAAGAATAGCATCTTCCTTTCTGGAGAGCTATCCGGAAGTAGAAGAAAGTGCCCGGGTGAATAATAAATATTTTGTTCCCAAAGGGGTTTTGTCAAGCGGTAGCTCTTTTCAGGAAGTCACTGGTCAGTTTGCGGACCCCAACATCTTTTCTGTGCTTTCTTACAATCTGAAAATTGGTGATCCCGAGACCGCAATCGCCGACAAGAATTCTGTTGTATTATCTGCAGAGCTGGCTGCAAAATTATTCATTGTTCCGGAAAAGGCTATAGGAGAGACCATAGAATGGGACAATGACTTTTTCAATAAATCATTCATAGTTACTGGTGTCTTTAACCCTCTACCAAAGAATGCTACGAGGCAGTTTGATCTAATGATTAATTACGAAAACTTGATTGATGCGGATCAATGGGCAGACCATTGGAAAGGAGGATATGCTGAAAATTACGTCATTCTTAGAGAAGGGACGGATTTAGCAGCTTTCAATGAAAAAATAGAAAATCATTATGATGATAAGGTTGATAATGAGAAGTTCACTGTGTTTCTTCAAAAGTATTCTGATCGATACCTGTTTGATGAATTTGAAGATGGAAGGCTAATCGGTGGACGTATTGCCAATGT
>CAXEKM010000544.1:0-4713 GCA_963996645.1 uncultured Marinoscillum sp. | reverse complement strand
CTGAATGCTGGAAAACCACTTGACAAACCTTGCCCTAATTGTTATCTGGTTTGTACTGAGTTCGAAGAGAATCGCCAACTGTTCTATTGGCTTTGTTTTGCTTTGTGGAAATCTGGATATTTCAAAAAGCATTTGGTTGGATCTGTTATCCCATTTCTTCGAATTAATGACTTGCGTGTAGGCTTGCAGATTGTAGGTAAGCACTATCCCTGATTGTGCTGCCAAACTCACTTCTAGCTTGAAATTACTTCAGGACATGGAGGCCAAAACCAAAGTAATCACAAAACAACTACAGTTATTCGAACAGCTTAAAATGGTCATCATTCAAAAAACCTTAAAAACTCTGGAGACATAAAAAAACAGGGCACCTGGTGCCCTGTCCAAAACAAAAAAATATGGCTCACTTAATCAATACGCTCAATCCGGAATCACTAGTTAGTGAATTGAACTGAGCAGAATCTCCTTTTACCTGAATCACCAGGATCCTGTCGTCAGCTTCCACGCATTGTCTTAGGTTCTCCAATACATTGGATGCTTCCTCATCTTCCTCTGTTTTGATGAGGAAAGTTGTATTCATCACTTTTTGAGCGACCGGGTATTGCTCTATTCGGTGATTTAATTTTTCATAGTTCTTGTTCCCAAACAAGTCATAACATACTAAAAAATTCTTCATAGATATTATAGTTAAGATTTAAAAATCGATTTACCTGCGGCTTCCTGAAGAGCAAACTCTTCTTCATCCACAGTTACTTGACTCACAGCTGTGAGCACTCCTCCAGCAACGCCTATATAGGTAGCGGCAGTTATCAGAGCTGCGGGTAGTGTCACTGGAGCTGCGAGAACGGCTCCACTGACAGCTGCAAGGGTCAATCCGATATTTCGGAGTACCCTGAAAAATTTGGGTGTAGGTGCCTTTGCGCGCTCTACCAAATTCAGATCGTTAACAGACTTTGTCATTTTCAATCATTAAAAGTTTGATTTTCCAACCGATCGACACGTTTCTCTAAAAAGTTGATCCGCTGATTCAAAAGGTCATTCATGCCTTTAAATTCGGCTCGAATGATCTCTGTAGTATTCTTTACCTGCGTCAGGTCTTGCTCTACCTTCTTAAAGTCAGTCAAAAGCTGTTTAAGAAAGTAAACCACTACGCCAAGTAGTAAAGACATTACGCCTCCAAAGAGGATCGTCAATTCAATGTTTTCCATCACTGATAATTTTGAGAAATACATCTTCCCGCAAGTGTTTGGCACTGAATACGTGACTATTCAAGACTTCACAGGCTTTCTTGGATGAATCTCCACGACCTGGTCCGGTAAGTAGACTAACTGGAGCTATGCAGCCTTCCAGTTCTTTCAATGCATTATTGGCCGGATGAAATAAAATACCATCTCTTCCTGGTACGTCTTTCACGATCAAATGAAATCCTCTTTCTTCCGTATGACGCTTAGCAAGTAGGTACTTCCCCTCTGGAATGCAGGATATATTTCGCTGATTATTCCACCAGGGAAGTTCTATGGTGTAGCAAATAATGCCGCCATTAAACGTCAGTCGGCCATTGGTTCCTTTTGGGAAATACTTACGGGTGAGTACTAATTCCATAAATTAGTCTATCCTTCTTCTAATGCAGGCTGATCAATGGCCACCAATGAAAGTGGATTGAATCCACCATTTTTCAATGGGTACATCTCTCCATTTACAGATTGGGTAAACTCTAATCCCATAACCAGATACATGCTTAGTGCATTATTCCCAGCAACTGCATTGCTCAGTTCAATAGCTTCCTCCAACTGAGATCCTAAAGCCAGATCATTGGATTTGGTTACAGTTACCTCAAAGGTTTCCTCCTCATAATTGATCGCCGCTCCTGCAGAGACAATTTTCACATGCGTGGCTCCTTGCGGACCAACAATGGTATTGCCTGGAACAAACTCAGGAATATTGATGCTCAGTGTGCCTGCAGCTCGATCAATTGCTGGAACATATGGAGTAAAGAACGTAGCGCTTAATTTGCTATTGATGTTAAAATCAAAGCCATTGAGCAGTAGTTGATTTCCCGCTGTAACTGTTCGTTTTCCACGTTCGTTGGTAGAGTCAGCCTGGATTACACGGATCATTTCCTTAGTTAATCGGCTGGTGACTTTCTTGTCCGCTGCATTCTGCAGCAAGAGTCTGAAAGCAGTTCTCAGAACCCTTCCTGCTCTTCCAGCCTTACCAAACTCTGTGATGTTCTCTCGAGTACGAGCAAAGGCTGGATCATTCTTGATCCTGTCAGCGTCCACACCTCCCTTTTCTCTGGCCAGGTAGCCATCGGAGGTCTTGTAAAAGGAAACATCCCCGATGGTTCCTTCTAATTTCATTATACCTTTCTGTCTTGCCATTGTATAAAAGCATTTTTATCACTGGCAAGATGTCACTACCCGAAAATGTGCCTTCCTGCTTTTGGAGTGTTCGGGCTACTATTGGCAGAACTTGGTGAAAAGTGAATGTTAACAAACTCCATGTCGGAGAAAAGTGGGCTATAGATTCCTAAAGTCAACCCCATACCATCCCCATGGATACTCCATGGATGGTTCATGGTTTGATATTTTATGATCGATGCTTACTACGCCACTACAGTAACTACTTTTACTACGATATTACTACACTTGCTACTACGTCTAAGTAATTGATTTACAGATTTATAAAGTGTAATGTAGTTGAGTAGTAAAGAATATAGTATAGTCTTCAAATTACCCTGTCCCTATCATGTAAAACACGAGTAACCAGACACTTACAGGAAATGTCTGGTTCGAGTACTTTGATGAGAAAAAGGAAGTAGAGGTAGTAACGTGGGGGAGTTTACAACTACGAGTCTCCGTTGCGAATACTGTGCTGGTATTGCATTTCAGAGTTAGAGAGATGCTCGATTACGGGATGGACATACCTGGGCTGACCATGAATCCTCTTGGATACTTTGTTGTTGAACCCTAGTTTTTCCATAGCCATATTCAGCTTCCGGATTGAGAGCTTCATATTAGAGAAAGCATTGAGTTTGCTAAGAATTTCGGAGGGCATCAGGAAGGTGGCTAGAGGATTGTCTGGTGTGGTGGGCTCATACAAGCGTATCAATCAGTCTTCTTCAGGAGAGCTTTGCCTAAACAGGTTGTTCATTACATTGAGTATCCGCATCTCTTCCTGCTGGAACCAATATGGAAAGCCTTGCTTCAATAGATGCATTGCCTGAGCCCAGACTTTGGTCATGTTCACTTGGTGATCAAAGTGAATACCATTCACTTTAAAGACCAGGTACCGTCTGTTCTCATTATCAGTCAGGAACTGCGTATTGTTGACGCTTCCCATAAAGCTGCACACTCTATCCCGCTTCCGACTAAACCTGTGCCAGGTCTTTCGGTTCGTCACGAATGGAGCCGTAATAATAGCCTTCATACTATTGAAGTCCTTACCAAAGATCGTCTCCAGCTGGTCATCAATATTCACAAACCACTTCTCAGCAAGGTAATTGGCGGTGTTGTTATCCGTAAGAGATGGGTTGATATGGGAGCAGACAAGAAAGTCCTCCAGTCCTTTTGGGCACAGCCTATTCAACCAGGTTGTCTTTCCTATACCCTGGCCACCTGCCAGGATCAGACAGAGCTGGTTAGTGCCTTGCCCTAGCACAGTCGCCACACTGCCCACCAACCACTTTTGCAAATACGGCTTCCAGAGCTGCTGCAGGTGCACATTCTCCACGGAAGCTTCATCGATTTGCACACTGTCTGCCAGCTTTTGGATATGATCCACCCCGTCATGATCAAGCAGAGTTTCAAAGTAGGCCTTCAGGGGATGATGGTTTTTCACCAGGTGTGAGTTAAGTATTTTGATCAATACAGCGTCAGAGATCTTGAAGCCATCCACCTGCAATTCAATCCAGATCGAATTGATCCGGGCTTCATCCAACACCTGGAACCGCTTCTCCTCAACGGGTCGGTATTCTACTTCCAGAGTCAAATCATTTCTACGAAACTCATACTTCAGATCCAGATAATCCTTTACCTCCAGGATCTGGTGCTTTTTCTTCTTGCCGCTGGGCTTCTTTTGAATGTCCTGATGTTCAAGCATAGGCGTTCATTTTCATTTCCGCCAGCTCCCTTTCCCACCGTGCCCGAGCATTCTTGTTCAAAATACGCCAGAGCTGCTCCCGTTCTCCCGGTTCAAGTCCCCTGATCAATTCCATGATTGAGCTAGACAATTGCACTTCTCCTTGCCTGTAATGATATACCGCCTCTTGTACCAGGTACGAATTTCCCTTCGCCATCCAGGCGGGAAAATCCGTAATCCCATGTATGATACAGATCGCTTCCAGGCTCTGTTTGTCATTCAGTAATTGTTGATAATCTGCTGATCCCTTTAGTGAAAGTTTTACGGCCAGTTGATCATATGCCTTCAAAGTCCTCATCACCTCATGTTGGTAATCAATAAGGGTCTTGATGATCTTGTTTTGGATATTCAGGAATCGGTCGCTGACCTTATCTTGATCTGCCAGGTATTGCAGGTTTTCCTGGAGCTTTGTTACAGCTTTTTCGAAGCGTTCGGTAACCTGTTGAAATTTCTTCATTTGATGTCCAGGTAAGGAGGGTATCCAAGACATTCATAAATTTTGTGGACCTGCTTAGGCGTATATAGAAGTCCTATGCGCTTACCTATTTCTTTTCTGTGAGGATCAAGCCATTTGTT
>CAXEKM010000543.1:0-3119 GCA_963996645.1 uncultured Marinoscillum sp. | reverse complement strand
ATTGTTTACAAGAGATCTATACAAACCATGCATAGCTTTGTGTCTCTTCTGCTCAGTTGGTCGCTCAAGAGTTACTGTCTCACCCTCTACCTTTACAGTAATATCTGGGTGGATCTCCTGAACTAATTCACCTTTTGGTCCTTTTACAGCTACACTAGACTTATCTACTTTTAGTGTAACACCAGAAGGTAATGTAATTGGTGCTTTGCCTATCCTTGACATTTCTCAATCAATATTTTAATATACGTAACATAGCACTTCGCCTCCGACATGCTCTTTTCTTGCTTCCTTATCAGAGATAACTCCTTTGGAAGTTGACAAAATAGCAATACCGAGTCCGTTCAATACTCTTGGAAGATTCTCAGCATCAGCGTACTTTCTCAAACCTGGCTTACTCACCCTTTCCAAACTAGTAATAGCAGACTGCTTAGTTTGAGGATTGTATTTCAAAGCTATTTTGATAATACCCTGCTTGTCATCATCCACAAATTTATAATTCTGGATGAATCCTTTATCATGCAACACTTTGGTCATTGCCTTCTTCACGTTAGAAGCAGGTACCTCCAAAATACGATGGTTTGCTTTTATCGCATTTCTAACCCTAGTCAAGTAATCTGCAATCGGATCTGTTACCATTCTATTATACAATTAAATACCCCGAAAACGGGGTGCAAAATTAATTAAAATTTTTAAATATCAAATGCTTAGATGAAAGAAAGATTACCAGCTAGCCTTTGTTACTCCTGGGATCTTGCCCTCGTTTGCCATTTCGCGGAATGTAACCCTCGAAATACCAAACTTTCTCATGTAACCCTTAGGTCTACCTGTAAGCTTACATCTGTTGTGTAATCTTACTTTTGAAGAGTTTCTTGGAAGTTTGTCAAGCGCCTCGTAATCACCAGCTTCTTTCAAAGCAGCTCTTTTCTCAGCGTAACGTGCTACCATTTTTTCTCTTTTTCTTTCTCTAGCTTTTATCGATTCTCTAGCCATGATTCTTATTTTTTACCTGAAACAAACGGCATACCGAATGCTTTCAATAGTGCTAAACTTTCTTCGTCTGTTTTTGCTGTAGTAACGAAAGTGATATCCATACCGGTTATCTTATTAATCTTATCGATACTGATTTCAGGGAAAATGATTTGCTCTTCGATACCTAAGCTATAGTTACCTCTTCCGTCAAATCCTTTTTCTTTGATTCCTCTAAAGTCTCTAACTCGTGGAAGAGCTACAGTCATTAATCTATCAAGGAATTCGTACATTCTATCACCTCTAAGAGTAACTCTAGCTCCGATTGGCATGTCTTCTCTCAATTTGAAGTTTGAGATAGATACTCTTGCCTTAGTAGCTACAGCTTTTTGACCTGTAATAGTAGTCAATTCGTCTACTCCTACGTCAATCAATTTCTTATCTGCAACAGCCGCTCCAATACCTTTGTTGATACTGATCTTAACCAACTTAGGTACTTCCATCACCGACTTGTACTGAAATTTCTCTCTTAAAGCCGGAGCGATCTCCTTGATGTACGTTTCTTTTAATCTAGGTCTAGCCATTAGTGATAAATTCTCCAGTTTTTTTAGAATATCTCTGTAGTTTACCGTCATCATTGAGTTTTCTACCTACTCTAGTTGGGTTTCCAGATGCTGGATCAACCAATGTAAGGTTACTCATATGAATAGGAGCTTCTGTTTCTTCACGGCCTCCTTCTGGATTAGCAGCAGAAGGTTTAACGTGCTTAGTTACGATATTAGCACCTTCTACAATTGCTCTGTATTTTTCTGGAATAATTTCCAGAACTTTTCCAGTTTTACCTTTATCATTACCAGCAGCTACTAATACAGTATCGCCTTTTCTGATATGGAATTTATTTGTCTTGTGATTGCTCATTGTCTTAAAGAACTTCTGGTGCTAATGAAACAATTTTCATGAACTGCTTTTCTCTTAGCTCTCTAGCAACAGGACCGAAGATACGAGTACCTCTTGGTTCGCCATTGGTGTTCAAAAGAACAGCAGCATTATCTTCAAAACGAATATAAGATCCGTCTTTTCTTCTTACTTCTTTCTTAGTACGAACGATAACAGCCTTTGAAACCGTACCTTTCTTCAAGTTGCTAGAAGATAGAGCTGACTTTACAGTCACAACGATCTGATCTCCAACTGAAGCGTAACGCTTTTTCGTACCTCCCAAAACTCTGATACAAAGTACTTCCTTTGCACCGCTATTGTCTGCTACATTTAGCCTTGATTCCTGCTGTATCATCTTACTTAGCTCGTTCGATTATTTCAACTAATCTCCATCTTTTGTTTTTACTCAGCGGACGAGTTTCCATGATTCTAACAGTGTCGCCAATGTTACAATCGTTGTTTTCATCATGAGCTGTAAACTTTGTCGTTTTTCGGATAAACTTACCGTACATAGCGTGCTTCATTCTTCGATCCACAGCTACGGTAATGGTTTTTTGCATTTTATTGCTAACCACCTGTCCGATACGCTCTTTTCGCAAATTTCTTTCCATCGCGTTATTTACTTAATTCTTTTGCTCTAATTTCAGTTTGAATCCTAGCTATCAGTCTTCTTGATTCTCTGATTTTCATAGGATTCTCGATAGGAGTAATGCTATGAGCAGACTTAAGCTTACTGTAATTATCTTGCTCTGCAGACAACTTACCTTTCAGTTCGTCTGCACTTAGGCCTCTTAGTTCTGAATTTTTCATTCTCCTGTATAATCTCTTCTTACAACGAATTTAGTTTTGATCGGAAGCTTTTGTGCCGCAAGTCTCAATGCCTCTTTAGCAGTTTCGCTAGATACACCAGATGCTTCGAATAAGATAGTTCCAGGCTTAACAACTGCTACCCAATACTCAGGAGCACCTTTACCTTTACCCATCCTTACCTCTGCAGGCTTCTTCGTTACAGGCTTATCAGGGAATATTCTGATCCAAACCTGACCTTCTCTCTTCATCGCTCTTGTTACAGCGATACGAGAAGCTTCGATTTGTCTAGAAGTGATCCATCCTGGTTCCATGGCTTTGATTCCAAAGTTCCCGAATGCTAATCTATGTCCTCTCTGAGCTAAACCTTTAACTCTTCCTTTTTGTCTCTTTCTAAATTTTGTTCTCTT
>CAXEKM010000542.1:0-3586 GCA_963996645.1 uncultured Marinoscillum sp. | reverse complement strand
CCAGTATTTGGTTCAGCAAGGGTACATCGTTGCGGTGGTTGATACAAGAGGTACAGGTTATAGAGGTGAGGAGTTCAAAAAATTGACTTACAAGCAACTTGGTAAATACGAAACTGAAGACTTGATCGCAACAGGAAAGTACCTGGCGGGTCTACCATTCATTGATGCTAAACGTGTTGGGGTTTGGGGCTGGAGCTATGGTGGCTACATGTCTTCATTAGCTATTTTGAAAGGTTCTGATGTGTTCAGTACGGCAATTGCTATTGCTCCCGTTACGACCTGGAGATTCTACGATTCTATCTATACCGAAAGATATTTACAACGTCCGCAGGACAATGCGTCTGGTTATGATGACAATAGTCCAATTCAGTTCGTTGACAATTTGAAAGGTAAATTTTTATTAGTTCATGGCACCGGAGACGACAATGTGCATTTCCAAAACTCTGTGACCTTGCAAAATGGGTTAATCAAAGCCGGAAAGCAGTTTGACTCTTTCTATTATCCAGACAAAGCACACAGCCTAAGTGGTAGAAGAGGTCATCTGTATGTGATGATGGCCGATTTCCTTCTGGAAAACCTTTAATATTTAAAGCTTCACAACTGGTCTTCATGGAAACGATAGTTTTTATGGAGACCAGTTATTATTTTGCGGGTTGACTTTGCAACCACGGACGATAGACAAGTATGACTAGAAGGCTTTTTATTGTAGCCAATCCCTCAACAGGTACTAAACATCTCGAGTACATCCTTCGTGAGCTGATGGATTTCTGCGTAGCCAGAGATTTCGAATTCGAAATTTTTCTTACTGCAGCATCTCAAAATGCGTGGAAAACAGTCGAAAAACACCTGGACGAATCCTATACGGATTTGGTAGTCATCGGCGGAGATGGTACACTCAATGAAGCCATCAACGGACTGAAATACAATATCCCTGTATCGATCATCCCTAATGGAAGTGGTAATGACTTTGTCAAAAACATCAACATTGGCCATGATCTGGAAGACCAGATTCAAGTACTGCGTACTGGAAAAGTAAAACACATTGACCTGGGTGTATGCAATGGGCGTAAGTTCATCAATGGAGTAGGTATAGGCTTTGATGGGCAAATTGTGGCTGATATGCAGCAAAAGAAAAGCTTGCTGAGAGGTCCTGCAAAGTATTACGCTTTTGTCCTAAGAATACTAGCTACCTACAAATCCAGAACATTCCGATTTACTCAAGACAAACACCTGCAGCAAAAAGACCTTATTTCCATGACCATCGGTAATGGAACCACTTTTGGAGGAAGTTTCAAACTAACACCAGAAGCAGAAATCAACGATAACATTTTGGATGTTTGTGAGATCGGAAAGATCAGTGGTATCAAACGATTCTTCAATATCCACCGACTCAAGGAAGGTACTCACAACCGTCTTCCAGAAGTCCGTTTTTCAAGATGCAAACACCTTCACATCGACGAAAACCCAGACTTGCATGCGCATATCGATGGAGAGTATTTTGGACATCCACCTTTCGAAATTGGAGTTCTACCAAATGCTTTGAAAATTAGAGTAAAAGCCTAGTTAGTATTTCCCTGCTTTTTTCTCAGAACCAGCATGGCAATCACAGCCACAGTGATCACTATTAGTGAAATCAACTGGCTATGTGATAAAATGCCGTCGATGATAAAGCCACGTCGCACATCTCCACGGAAGATCTCGATGATTCCTCTCCCAATGGAATACAAGATGATGTAAACAAAGAAAAGTTGACCATCAAAGTGCTTGTGGCGTTTCATCATGATCAAAACCACCAATACGATTGCTATCCACGTCACCTCATAAAGCTGAGTAGGGTGCAACGCAACGTTTAATGGTTCTGCCTGACTTACAGGATCAGTGTAGATCACTCCTAGAAAACTGTCCGTTGGTAAACCATGGCAGCACCCTGCGAAAAAGCATCCCATGCGACCAAACATATGGATAATGCATCCGGTGATGGCTATTCGGTCTAGCATTGGCCAAACCGGCCATTTCTGCTTTCTGAAATACCAGATAACAGTTGGGATAGCAAAGAGCAATGAACCATAAAACACAAAACCCGTTCTAAAACCCTTGAACATATTGGAAGGAGTGCCAAAATAATACCCAGGGTCTTCAAAGTAGAAGAAAATCTTTCCGCCTACAAAAGCTGCGAAAATGATAAGAATCGCCAGGTTCTGAATTTTCTCTGATGGGATACCTAATTCATTTTTTACCGTGCGAGACATATAAAAATACCCAAATGTCGCTCCAAGCATGATCATGAAGCCATAGGTGTGCACTGTAAAATCACCAATCGAAAAGAGTTCTGGGTACATGGTTAGGTACTTAAGGTTTTTGGTTCTAAGATAACGTCACTGCATGACATTCTATTATCATGAGTCAGAATAACCTGCTTAGGTTGGAATTGCACTCCTAAAAGGCAACCATATTCAGGCAAGGTCAAAGGTCAAACAATCCACTTCAAACATAAAACCTTGAAATTATTGAGAAGGATTGTGGCCTAATATATCAAGAAAGACATTGTTGACCTTATTTTTATTTCGCAATGGATTTTAATATTCTATCTTCTTGAATCAATACATCTCTCATGAACAAATTATGAGGAAGCGTTTTGTGTTTCGTTTCCTTGAAACCTTCTAGAATCAAATTCAAAGATTTTGCAGTGATTAATGATAGATTTAACTCATAATCCAAACCACATTCCTTAATGAAGTCATCTGAAAACTCAGGAGCTACAAGTAATGACTTAATTACTTTATAGCCATTTTTTTCAGCCAACTGAATATATGACTTAAGCTGTCTTGAAACCGAACTAAATTTATTATAACCACTTTCCTTCACGGACTTACACTCTATTAGAATTATATCCTTTTCAGATATTTTAACAACAATGTCCGCCTTATCTTTATTAGTGTTAATTGATTTACGTATATCCTCGGCTACCTCAAATCCAAGCTTCGAAAGTATTTTTCGGGTTAAATCCTCAAACAATAAACCAAGGTCACTTTCTTTTACTTTAATGCCATTCTCTTTTAATCCTGCCAAATCTCTATATCCAACTAATTCATAGTTTTCTATATAAAGGTTTTCTGCATCCTTAAAATTCTCCAGAATATTCTCAACAAGATTACCTCTTGTTTTGATACCTATCTTATCACAGAATTTGGTAAGAGAGTCAGATGGAATAATTTCCAAAACGTCTTTTGGCTTGATATTGTAATCGAGCAGATAAGAGCTTCGCATCACATTTTCTTCCTGTAGCTCAAATTCCTTCTTAATAAGGTCTTTAATTTTTGGGAGGGTCTCAGTAAGTTCTGTGAGTAACTTCTCATATCCATCTACAGAAATACCAACCTTGTCATCAGCTTCAATTTCATCAAAATACTTGACCAGATTTGCCAGTTTATCATCGAGTGTGGCTCCACCTATTTTTGGTGAAATTCCGAGGTTTTTATCACAAAGTTCGTTGACAAACTTCTTACGATCTGTAATTGCCACATCAGATTTATAGATATCAGTAGATAAAACGGCATGCATTGAAATGCCTTCATTTATAACCTCT
>CAXEKM010000541.1:0-6687 GCA_963996645.1 uncultured Marinoscillum sp. | reverse complement strand
TGATATTCTGTAAGATATATGCCGTCACTTTTGACGGCATTTTTTTCTTCTGCAAATACCTCAAAGCCCAAATGAGCGTACAAACTTTTTGACTTTTCCGATACTACCGTAAGGTTGATTTGTTCCACATCTCCTAGTAGCCGTACTTGGCTAATTAGAGCTTGAATCAGGCTTGTTCCCACACCCTTTCCTCTTTGGCTAGGGTCAACAAGCATTCTTATTAACCAACCTTTGTGTTGAAGTTTGATTCTATTGTCACCATCTCTTTGAAAACTGACAACTCCTATTAAATGATCGTCCTGAAATGCTCCAAGTGTAAAACTGTCGTCTTTGTCTATAGTTGGGAAGACTTCAGGGTCTCTAAGGTCGATTCTGAAATTATCGGGATCTGATTTTAACCCTTCTCTGAAAAAGGAAAGATACATCCCCTTTTCAGAGGATGTGATTTCTCTTATTATCATGTAATTAATTCAAACTTCTAAATGCGTATACCTACGTGATATCCAATCCAGAGTTTGTAATTAATGTTTTGGTATTCGTTAGTGGTTTCATAAAGCGGTTTTGGTGTAATGTCAGAACCAATCACACCTGACTCAGGATCCATGTGCTCAGATGCCATAAAGTTAAGTGTTGGACCTGCAAAGATTCCAAAATCTCCTAGATGGAAGCTAGGGAGTAATCTGAATCGACTTAGGAGATTAAGTTCGAAATCCTGGAATCCTCCATTTGGAAATTCGTCCTCTACTACATAATAGGATATAATATCTGTATTTAATCTGAAATCACCACGTCCCCATTGGCTGCCAAACCCATAGCCATATGCCCATCTGTTTTTGTAGTCCGTTTCATAAGAGAACGCAAAAATGTTGTGGAAATGAGGTGCGCCAACTTTTAAAGCCATATTGGCTTGAAAGTCATCTGAGTAGAACACTTCCAGATCAAAGTAACCGTTTCGTTTTGCTAAACAGAACAGACCGATTGGTGTGCCGTGCATCTCATCACTGATATTGATGAGCCCAATTTGAACACCTTTCACCTTTTTGGCAATGTTAAGGAAAGGTGCTATTTGAGCGCCCTGTATTTCTCCTGCCCGGTTGATAAAACCAGAGACTTGAGCTCCATATATCTTGCCTGCTTGATTATATAGGCCTGCAACTTGCGCACCATTCATTCGAGATACATTGTTCACAAGGCCTGATGCTTGTATTCCGTTCATAGCCCAGGCAGAGTTGTAAATTCCTGACAGTTGACCAAAACGAGATCTCCCGTAAGAAATATTAGTAATTCCAGCGGCCTGAAATCCACTTTCTGCTCCCTTTGAAATATTGCTGATTCCAGCGATTTGAGCTCCAAGGTTTCGATCATAGCTGATGTTTGCAATACCTGCAGCTTGAACTCCTTCAAAGTCATACCAGGTGATGTTCGTGATTCCGGCAAACTGGCCGCCATTCATGCTTCCATTGACAAGATTGGCAACACCTGAGATTTGTATGCCATCGGCATTACCCTTGATGATACTTGCTACACCAGTGAATTCAAACCCTTCTAAACCTCCAGAAAGGCCTGAAATGAGATGGAAAGATAGGTTGTTTACATAGTTTTTAGCATTGTACCCATTGGTGCTGAACGGGTAAAATAGCCCTGCATGAGCGACTCTGGTCTTAAGAGGTTCTTCGTCTGTGATATCTTCTTCCTGGCTGAATAATCGCTGAATAGGCCCAGGATCTTCATATTCAATAACCTCTTCTTTTTTATCTCCAGACTTATAAGTGATTAGGACGCCTGAGCCTGGATTGTATCGCTTTACGGGAGCATATTCTTCCTGAGGTTCTTCTTCAACTGTAGAGGGTTCTTCTAATTCTGGACTGGATTCCGTTTCAATTTGATCCGGTTGAGTTCCTCCTAAAACGATGTTTTGATTTGGGTTTTCAGATTCTTCTACTGGTTCTAGATTTTCCTCTTCTTCAGGGATGGTATCTTTAGTAAAGACTTTAGATTTATCCTCAGCTTTTGGAGTAGCTTTTTTGATGATGATCTTTCCGGATTTCGACATATGATCATAACCAAACCCATCAAGGAGATTGGATAGAGCGTGATCCAGGCTGATTCCTTCAAAATCTACATCCACTTTGTTGCCAGGCAAATCATTATTTAAATAAGAGAACGAAACATCATACTTATCGGAGATAAGTTTCAGGATTTCTTCCAAAGATTTATCAGTTGCCTTAATGCTGATGGACTGGGTTAAGTCCTGACCGAATAGGTATCCGGTCAGGCTTAGTATTAGCAAAAATGTGAGTATTGAGTTTTTGATCATGATTTTTTGATTAGGCTTTTAGTTGCAAGGAGATCCAGAAATCTGGTAGCCTTGATTCGTTTGAGTTATTTTGAGATTTCCTGTTAGTTCCAATATTTCCAGTACTTCATCCAATGATTGATTGTCAAAGGAGGTGGTGAAGCGGCAGTTCTGGAGATTATTGCTCACTTCTATATTGGTCTGATAATATTCTTCTAATGTTTCGAATAAGGAAGATGCTGGCGTATTATTAAAAGCCAGTTTATGCGTCTGCCACGATCGGTAATTTTCATCCTGAACCTCACTGGTGGTTATCATTTGAGCTCGTTTGGGTGTGTACTCTGCTTGTTTCCCTGGAGTTAAGAATACGGTCTTTTTCATGTTGATTTCACTGAAAGCAACTTTTCCCGTTGTTACCTGTATGGCTACCTGCCCGTTAGCTTTGGTCTCCAGATTAAAAGAAGTGCCAAGTACTTGAGTTTTGGTGTTGGCACTGAACACCGTAAAGGGTTGTCCTTGTCTTTTTGCTACTTCAAAGAAGGCTTTTCCAGAAAGGTGTATTTCGCGGTTATCCAGAAAGTTATTTTCATAGGAAATGGTGGTGCCAGGACTCAGCCAGATCATTGATCCATCCGGGAGAACAACTTTTTTAATGTCATTCTGAGCTAGTTCTGTGATCTCGGTAGTTTGAAGATTGTAAACAAACCAAGCGATTATTGATGCTGTTATTAATAGTGCAATTACTGCTGCGTATTTCCATGGACTTATTGGCTGAGGTTTCTGTCTAAATTGTCTTTTGATCTCGACCTGCTTTAGTGCTTGATCTACATTGGGTGTAAATGTTTCAGTACTAGGAGTGGTTTTTTTCCAAAGCTTTTTAGTTGCCTCAAAAAGATCTAGCTCTTCTGGACTAGCTGATTTAAGCCATTGTTCAAATTGCTTCCTCTCTTGTTCGTTCATGTTGCCAGTGAGGTAGCTGGCTATTTGCTCGTATGTATGGTTAATTTTTGTCATCGCTACTTACCTAATCCATAAATGGACGATGACCCTACTCACTTTTGATTTTTTTTATAAAAACTTCACAAATATGATCAATAGAAGAGTGGTGAGGTGTTCATTTAGAGAAACACGTAGTTGCTGAAGCGCCTTGCCCATGTGTTTTTCTATAGATTTAACGGAGAGGTTGAGCTGTTCGGCTATTTGTTTGTAAGAGAGTTCTTCATACCTGCTTAGGGTGAAGATTAGTTGTGTTTTTTCAGGAAGGGATGCTATCGCTAGTTGGATTTTTTCGTGCAGCTCTCGCGATAAAATAGTCTCATCCGTTTGTTGTGAGGTAGCAATCCTTTCATTGGAGTCTGTTTCTAGTTGGTAAGTTTTACTACCGAGATATTTTAAAGCCGCATGATAGCATGAGCGTTTTAAATAATAAATGAATCGATCTGTGATTTCAACCTCATCTTGTTTTTCCCACACTTTGATAAAAACCTCCTGAACCAGGTCCTCAGATAGTGATTCATCTCTCAAAAGCTTATTGACATCATTGCAAAGCATGCTGTAGTGCTCTCGAAAGAGCTGAGCAATCCGATCATCATTGGACTGAGAGTGGTCGTTTGAGGAGTTTTGTAAGGTCATTAAGCGATAATCGTCCAAATCTATTGAATTGGACGATACTGTGAATTTACATGTCTAGTTTTACAGTTCTATGAGTGAGATGAAAATTATAGCAATCAGTCGAGATCTTATTCAAAAAGATTTTGGTTTAGAGGAAGAAATTATCCTTAATGACGAAAATCATGAAGAACAACTGATTAATCATTTGATTAAAGTGGTGAAATATCTGTTGGATCATGACTTTGAGAGGCTATTGAACATAATGTATCGCATTGACCTTCCCGAAAATAGGGTAAAAAATGTTTTAAGTACATGTAATCCCCAAAACCTTGCTAGAGAGCTCTCAGTGATGATTTTGGACCGTGAAAAGAGTAAAGCAACCACAAGAATTCAATATTCCAAATAATTTATTGAAAATTCTTCTACCCAAAATTGGGTATTTTCATTTACCTGTTTTACATTTGGGTATTAGTTAATCATTATGGCGGTGAATGCCCTGCAGCTATCCTAGTTGTGGGGCTTCTTTTTTATAGGCCACCCAACCCTCGTACCGTTTTCTCCGTTTTTTAATTCCAACCATAATAACTCATTGAGTGTCTCGTTATTATGTCGTCTAAAACGCCAAAACTATGACTCGTCTAACAGTATTATTTTTTGCCTTGGTGGGAATTGTAGCAATGTCCTGCGAAGATGATTTCGGAAAGAAAACAGTTACCTACACCAAAGCTTCTGCTATTTACGGTGATATTGATGAATTAAGAGCAACCCCTTTGGTTGGTTTGCCTCGAGAAATCACAGACCCTGGTAAGATATTCGTTCATGATAATTTGATTCTTGTAGGAGAGGAGGGATATGGAATTCATATTGTTGATAATTCAGATCCTCAAAATCCAGTTCCTAAATCATTTTTGAATATTCCTGGTAATAGAGAGTATTTTGTTTCTGATGGTTACTTATATGCAGAAAGTATTTATGACATGCTGAAGGTTGATATTAGCAATGTCGCTGATCCAAAAATAGAATCACGTGTGAATAATGCGTTTTTGGAGACCATTTACGCTAATGATGGACGCGCAATTATAGGGTTTGAATACAAAGAAGTTACTGAAGAGCTAAGTTTGGATGATCCTGTATTCAATTACGATACTCAGGATAATGTATACTATTATGATATTGATAATGCATTGATTCCACCTTCATCAGTTCCAGCATCTTTTGCAGGAAACAGTAGTAATGGTATTGGTTCGGTCAATAGAATCATTGAGTATGACGATCATGTATATGCCGTAAGTAGAGGGAATCTGAACATTTTCAAAACAGATGCAGGGTTTGAGCAAGTATTTAGCCAGAACATGGGATCCAATATGGAGACTGTTTTCCCTATGGGAGATCGGCTATTTATCGGAACAAGCAATTCTGTAGATATTTATGATATCAGTAATAGAGAGCAGCCAATGTGGTTGACAGCTTATTGGCACATGACTTCTTGTGATCCTGTATTGCCTGTCAATGAAACTACTGCTTATGTGACCTTAAGAACTGGAGAGTTTTCAGAATGTCCTGGTGATGAAAACGAACTGTTGGTTATAGATATTGAAAGCAATGAATTTGTTACTGAGATTCAAGAAATAATCATGGATAGCCCATTCGGAATGACTCTGATTGGAGATGATTTGTATGTGGGTGAAGGCGAGAGTGGTTTGAAAGTGTTTGATGCTTCAGATAGAAGATCTCTTGTGTTGAAGGAAACTATCAGCGACTTTTCTGCTTATGATGTAATAGCTCATCCAAACAGAGCGGATATATTATTGATAGCTACACCAGAAGGTTTGGTTCAATATCAATTAGATAATAACTTCGATCTATTGCTTATCAGTAATATCCGGTTTTGATTAGACAGATCTTTATTTTATGCTGCTTGTGCTTGATTGGTGTTGAACTTTCGGCACAAGCTTCTACACCAGAAAAAGCGCTGGTCACCTATCGTGATGGCTCTTATTTTATTGGTCATATTTTGCAACGAAATGGTCCAATCTGGGATTTTGAGCTTTCCACTGGAGATACGATACATTTACAAGCCAAAGAAATTACAGATTACCTGGCAGCATCGGAGGTGTTCTTTTATAAAAACAGAAGATATCATCCTCGCAAAAGCTACTTCGCCACGTCAAGTCTGGCTTTTCATGCCGGATGGGAGTCCAGTGTGCAATGGGATGGGACTATCGGTATGTCACTAACAGAAAAGTTTGATGTAGGAGCTGGTATTGGAATATCAGGTCATGATCTCGATATGGGAGATGATTGGGTTTACAATGATTTCGTAAATTTTTATGGATATGGTAGGTATTATCTGGGAGAAAGTTCCTGGAGATTATATCTGGATACGAAAGCTGGGTTTGCAACTCCAATAAATGTTTGGGAAGAGAGTAATTCAGGAGGGATTTACTTTCAACCAGGAGTGGGAGTTATCTTATCTTCCAGGAATTATTTGAGATGGCATTTTGGATTATCTCAATATATACTGCATACTAAAGGAGAAACCACCTCCTGGGGTTTCAATGGAAACAACATAGAGGTGGATTATGATATTTGGTATAACCGAACGGTGTTTCAGTTTGGTATTACGCTGATGATGCTGCCTAGAGAACTAAGAAATTTCAGCCTTTTCTAAACTTACAAACTCCAAAACCTTCTCCACCATATTTTTTGAACCTATATAAAAAGGAGTTCTTTGGTGAAATGTGGTGGGTTGGATTTCTAAAATTCGTTGCTCACCATCT
>CAXEKM010000540.1:0-3635 GCA_963996645.1 uncultured Marinoscillum sp. | reverse complement strand
GGTCTGGAGGCTACTACCCGGTAAACTTGTCTTTTGAAGAAGCGAAGGAAATGATGGCTAACAATCCAGAGGCATTCAAATCCCATGTGCAAGAATCTCTGAGACGTCATGTAGCTGCAGTAAATGCTCATCATGAAAGAGGCACCTATTTCTTTGATTATGGAAATGCGTTTTTACTTGAATCGTCAAGAGCCGGAGCAGATATCATGGCCGACAATAAAAAAGACTTCAAATATCCATCCTACGTACAGGATATTCTAGGCCCAATGTGTTTTGACTTAGGCTTTGGGCCATTCAGATGGGTATGTACTTCTGGCAATCCTGAAGACCTTAAAACTACCGACCAACTTTCAGCCAAAGTTCTAAAAGAGATAGCAGCGGAATCTCCAGAGCGAATCCAACAACAGATGCAGGACAACATCAAGTGGATCGAAGAAGCTGAGTCAAATCAGCTCGTCGTTGGCTCACAGGCTCGTATTCTATATTCTGATGCAGAAGGTAGAATGAAACTTGCTCTCGCCTTTAACAAGGCAATTAGAGATGGAGAAATCTCCGCCCCAGTAGTACTAGGAAGAGACCATCATGACGTTAGTGGAACTGACTCTCCATACAGAGAGACCTCCAATATCTATGATGGCTCTCAGTTCACTGCCGACATGGCCATTCACAACGTGATCGGTGATGGGTTCCGAGGCGCTACGTGGGTGAGCATTCATAACGGTGGCGGTGTAGGCTGGGGTGAAGTGATCAATGGTGGTTTCGGTATGCTGCTAGATGGATCCAAAGAAGCAGATGAAAACATTAAGAACATGTTATTCTTTGATGTTAACAATGGAATAGCCAGAAGAGGCTGGGCTAGAAATGAAGAAGCACTTTTCGCCATAAAAAGAGAAATGGAGAGAACCCCAGGACTAAAAGTTACTCTACCGAATCTTGTAGATGATCAAATATTATCAAGCCTAAACTAAACAAATAGGGCGAACTGCTGTTCGCCCTATTTCTTACTTTACTATTACTTTTCTAGAAGTGATTTGATCTTCAGACTCATAAGTCACAATATAAAGACCTGAGGTCGGCACCTTGATATCCATATCCTTTTGAGTAACATTCGCTTTAGAAACTACCCTCCCCTGAATATCTACAATTTGCAAAATGCCATTCGAGCCGGTCAACTCCACAGAAACCTCTCCTGGCTCTTTAGAATAAACTACCATTTCAGAAATAGCAGACACTTCTAGAGGACCACTATTATTGATAAATACATCATCTTCTATTTCAAGAACCAACTCAGATTGCTCATTGTAAATGGATACATTGACAAGGTAATTACCCGCTACACGAGCAGTGACTTCATCCAAAAAGATCGATTCCACATATCCCATAGGATCAAAGTCCAGTTGCTCCTCATAAATGGTTTGATCACCATTGAGCGTAACAACTACCTTAGGATTTAATTCGCTGCTAAAAACATTGACTTCAAAATTCAAAGCTTGATCTTCATCGTTCCAATAGAAATTAGCTCCTGCCAACTCATTGATTCCTTTAATATCTGTCATACTCGTAGTGGCAGCATAGGTCTCTCTCCATGATTTGGAACTACCTGAAGCCAAAGTCGCATCCTGAAAAAATTCCATTGATGCACCAGCCCATAATTCTATATAATTATCCGCGCCACCGTTGCTAAAATCAAATAGATCATTATCTACGTTTCCTCTACCCCAGGTCCAAAGTTTAAGGCCAGGTGTTTCTTCATTAGGAGAAATTCGCATAATGCCTTCTTGATTTTCCTGATTGATTACTCCCCAATAGTTATCTAATATCTCATCAGCATAGGCGATACCCATATCGGACCATTCATCCAATACATCAATGTCTGAGAAACTATTTGAGCTGCCCCAATTACCTATCCAACTGTTGGGACTCCATCCTGCTCTATATTCTTCTACTGGAGCTACAATCTTGGAGGCCAAAGGACTAGCTGTTTTTCCAATTTCAGACCCTGGAGTTAATGTAGTACAAGTCCAGTACTCATATTTCTGTGAGAAGGAGTTGTTGTTAATGAGGTTCACATCAAAATCCCATGCAGAACTGCTTTTATAGACTGAGATAGTTACCTCACAAGTAATGTTTGTGACACCATTGTCAAATTTACCAGGAGCTCCTGAGAACCCGATGGTATCCTTTTGAGCCATCTTTATAGAAACTACATCATCTGTTTCTTCAGTCACTTCAAATGTCCATGGTATCAACCAGGCCTTACCATGCTCTGGCTCAGTAAACGTAGGGAAGATTCCTCCGTATACCATCAACCAATCATAGTAGAAGTTACCGTCTTTCATGCCATAAGGAGAACCGCATTCAGCCTGATATAGATATTCATAACCAGTAGGCTTGTATACATAAGAAAGAACTCTACCACCATACTCAGGAATGAGCACCAGGCGTATAAGTTCATTCTCTAATACTTTTCCGTTGAAGGCAACTTCGGTAATTTCATCATCATTAGTTGTGTATCCTAGCATGGCCTGATCATCACCCAATACAAAATCATGATGCTGCCAGGAAATGAGGGTGTCACGAAGCACTACCTGTGCGTTCGAAGACCAAAAAAATAAACACAGTACTAAGCACACTGCTGTTCGTAGAGTTTTTATCATAGTGGGTTTTTATCAGTTAATATGATCTAGCAAGGTATATAGAGACCTAACTGTATGACAGAAAACCACCACATCAACACTACATCATAGCCAGATTAATAACACTACAACACTACATCAGGCTATAAAACAAAAAACCCTGACAAGCTATGCTTTGTCAGGGTTCTTCTATTAAGAATAAGATTATTTCTTAGTTGCTTAGCTTAAAGATGATTGGAAGTACCATTCGTACTTTTACCGCTCTACCTCTTTGCTTACCAGGCTTGAACTTAGGTGCTTGACGAAGTACTCTTTCAGCTTCTTCATCACATCCTGCTCCAATACCTTTTACAGCTGTTACTTCAGTTACTGTACCGTCCTTATCAACAACGAACTGAACATAAACTCTACCTTCTATACCCATTCTTCTTGCTTGAGAAGGGTAATCCATGTTGTCTCCAACATACTTGTAGAATGCTGCCATTCCTCCAGGGAATTCAGGTTGGTCTTCCACGATTGTGAATACCTCCTCAACTACCTCTTCTTCTGGAGCTTCTTCGAACACGATATCTTCAATTACCGTTTCTTCAGTAACCTCAACGTCAAGTTCTACCTCAATCTCCTCCTCGATTTCCTCTTCATCTGGAACCTCTATGATTTCAGGAAGCTGAATTTTTGGTGGTGGGGGAGGTGGTTGCTCCGTAGGCGGAATCTCCATAATATCTTCAAAGTCATCTTGCACCTGACCTAAATCCAGAATACCTGATTCGTCGTAGGTTTTCCACTCAAATGCAACGATAACCGACAGTAAACTTACACAAAGACCGATGTTCATCAACATTCCGGACTTGCGCGTAAGATCTACTTTAGGGTTTTTCTTTGGCTCCATATAATTGTTTTTTGACCTTTACTACAAGAGTGATCTCAAATATATACTTATTACAACTCTTTTCCCACTCGGTTAAGTTCCTTTTTGACAAAAATTGCAAATAAAACGCC
>CAXEKM010000539.1:0-3907 GCA_963996645.1 uncultured Marinoscillum sp. | reverse complement strand
TGTAAAACTATTACCTTAACCCGAATTATGCTTTAAGGCACAAAAAGGAGTTAACGCTCCGCAATTTATAGAGTTTAATTTTTGATAATAAATGGCATTAATAAAATCGGTAAGAGGCTGTAGCCCAAAGCAAGGAAAAGATTGCTGGTTTGCAGAAAATGCAACCATCGTAGGAGATGTCACCATGGGGGATCAATGCACTGTTTGGTTCAATGCAGTGATCCGTGGAGATGTTAATTACATTAAGATTGGCAATCGTACGAACATTCAGGACAATGCGACAATCCATTGTACTTTTGAAAAGTTTCCAACTACTATAGGTAGTGATGTTTCGATAGGTCACAATGCGATCGTTCATGGTTGTACTTTAGAAGATCAGGTACTGATCGGTATGGGATCAATGGTGATGGATGGAGCAGTAGTGAAAACCGGAGCTATTGTCGCTGCCGGAGCAGTGGTGTTGGAGGGAACTATCGTTGAAGAGAATTCCATCTATGCAGGAGTTCCAGCTAAGAAAGTGAAAACTGTAGAAGGTAAGAATCGTGAGATGTTACTTCGTATTGCAGGTAATTATTTAAAATATTCTAAATGGTTTCAAGATGAAGATTAATCCTCCATTACCATCTGAGTATCACCCGTTGGCTCAGGGTTATGTACAAAGTGTAGGAGATAGTGATGTTATTGATCTGTTGCATACACAAATTGCAAGCTATACAGCTCTTATTGGTTCACTGACAACTGAGCAACTTGAGTTTGCCTATGCTCCAGCTAAGTGGGCGGTGATTGAAGTAATAGGACATATTGCAGATGTTGAGCGGGTAATGTCTTATCGTTTGTTAAGGTTTAGTAGAGGGGATAAAACTGTTTTGCCTGGGTTCGAAGAAAATGATTACGTTAAAAACGCTCATTTTAAACCTGAGGATAAAGATTCATTGCTTCGTGAATTTGAAATGTTAAGAAGAGCCAATTTGGAGATGATCAGTCGTTTAACTGATGATCAATTGATGTTGTCAGGTATGTCTAACGGTCGAGATTGGTCAGTCCGAGCATTGATTTATGTACTAGCCGGACACCTGAAACATCATATGGGAATATTAGTTGAAAGATATAAACTGTAATTAGATGAACTTTTTTATTCGAATTTTACTCTCTGCACTGGCAGTAGTCATCGCATCATATTTATTGCCAGGAGTGGGAGTGGATGGCTTTTTTGCTGCCATCATCATTGCGCTTGTTATTGCGCTATTAAATTTTGTAGTTAAGCCAATTTTGGTTGTTTTAACCATTCCATTAACAGTCTTTACACTAGGCTTGTTTTTGCTTGTGATCAATGCGTTGATTATTCTGATGGCGGATGCTATAGTCCCAGGTTTCTACGTAGATGGATTTTGGTGGGCATTGATATTTAGTTTGCTCATGTCACTCGTTAACTCACTTCTAATAGACTTAAGTGGAGGCGAAGATCGCAAAAGAGGTAAATAACTTTTCTTATGTTAAGCTGTCTCTAGAGGGTCAATTGGAGATCATAAAAAAAGCCTGTCTAAATATGTTTAGACAGGCTTTTTTATATGTTATTCGATTGTGTGTGTCTCTTAAATTAAAAATATACCGGACATTCAGGATCCTTCTTGTAGTTTCTTAGTTTGATTCTGTAATTAAGTAGGATCTCGTGGGATCCACTTGTTTCTGTGGTGATCTCACTTGCATTGGCATCATAGGCATAACCCACTCTGAAGTTTTCATTCAGAATGACCTGACCAATGAACGTAATCTCTTTTGAGTTTCTATAACTAAGCCCTACATAAGCGATCTTATCAAAGATCACCATACCTGTGAAGTCATAAGCAAACCGGTTAGACTCCTGAGCTCTCAATAGGATAGAAGGACTCAATTTCAATAAGTCATTGATAGGGAATATTACCCCACCAGTAATGTAGTAATATCTACTTTCTCTTGAATTGGCTTGTAAACCAAGATCAGACTCGTCGATTACCAATGTCTTGTTCTCCAAGATGTATGGAACAGAGAATCCTGCATACATGAATGGATTGGCAAAGTATAGACCAGTACCAAAGTTTGGAGTAGTCCTGTTGTTTACTCCGGTTAACAAAGGATCTTCCGGGTCGAAAATGGTAAGCTTAGTGTAGTCAGCAGTTCGGCTATCAAATCCTCCTTGCAAGCCCATTGCTAAGATCCCGAAACCTGTCTTTATCTTATAGGCATAACTCCCATACATAGACATGGTCTCAGTACTGCCGATCACATCTCGTGTAGCTTGTAGACCAACACCAACTCTGTTTGAGTTGAATGAAGAGTGAGCAGTCAGTGCCTGAAATTCAGGAGCACCTTCAATGTTCACCCACTGTTTTCTATGAACAGCGATCACGGAAAGCACATTCAAACTACCTGCATAGGCAGGGTTGATGAGCAATCCATTGAAAGGATAGGTAGAGGTCAATGGCCTCAGCTGAGCTGAAGCCATTGATGTCATTCCTATGAGTATGCTTATAATAAAGAACTTTTTCATAACCTGTCTTAGTGCAAATTAACGAACTAACTCTAAATATCCTTGAATCTTATCAGAACCATCTCCTTTATCGATGAAATAGAAGTAAGTTCCTACTGGAAGTTTCAAGCCGTTTCTTCCAACATTCGAGAATCCTTCGAATCGAACATCCATGTTGTCATATCCTTTATGCTCATATACTAGAGATCCATCTCTGTTGTATATAGTGACCTTATTGTTCGGGAAGTACTCGATACAATCAATGATGAAGAAGTCGTTTTTACCGTCACCGTTTGCAGATACTCCATTGTAAATTTTTAAAGTAGCATCGATTTCAAAATCTGCTGAATACTCACAGCCATTATTCGGTCTAAAGGTAACGGACCATAATCCTGGCTGGGCATTTACCAACTTAACTTCTCCAGTAATTACTGTTCCGTTTGGTCCATACCAGGTAATATCGTCAGAACTTATTTCATTGAACTCTTCAAATACGACATCAGCAGTCCCATTGAATAATTGAATTGAATTATCATCACTTCTCAAACAGATCGATGCACTTGTTCTGATTTCGAAAATTGGATCTTCAAATTCAGCCGGTATATTCACGATTTTTAAGTCTGAAATACATCCAGTTATAAGACTAGTAGCACGTACCAGATATGTAATTGAGTCAAGAGCATCTACCTGAGCACCAGTAAATACTGGATCGGTAAGATTATTTTCTGTAAACCATTCAAATAAGTATCCTTCTGATTCTCCTTCCACTCTTGCAAATGCACTACCATTTGGGTCCTGACAATTGGATCTGCCATTAAGGATAGTCACTGCCGGAGTAACCGGTGGTACAGTTGCATCTTCAATAATGAATTGACTCATATTTATACATCCAGTAATAGTATTAGTACAAACAACCGTATACACACCTATTGCCAGATCATAAACACTTTCCGTTTCAGAGGCAAAAGAAGCTACTGTAGTATCTGTTCCAAAGTACCATTCGAAGTTATAGTTTCCATTTGGATCCTCAATATATCCTATAGCTGCTGCTCCATTTGGCGTATTTGGTTCACATAAAGTAACATGGTTCATGATGTCTACTCTAAATTCAGGAGCATTTCTAAGGTCTCTAACAGTGGCTAACAATACCTCAGATGTACAGAACAAATCAGTTCCATCAACCACATACAAGGTGTAATCCCCTGGCTGTAGTCCTGTATAGGATGTTCCAATAAAGTCCGCATCTGTTGGATCAACTGGACCATCTGTCAAGTCTCCATTGAACCAGTAGAACTGGTATCCTGATAGTGCTTTTCCTTCTGGTATGTTGATCACTGTAGCTACCAATTGTCCATTAGGATCTATACAGTTACTATTTCCTTCAGATGAAATTGAAATCTG
>CAXEKM010000538.1:0-3105 GCA_963996645.1 uncultured Marinoscillum sp. | reverse complement strand
CTGTGTTTTAAAACCAACAAATGATACAACCAATGTGGCACCAGAACCATTCACAGTAATTTTGTAATTACCGTCAATATCTGTGATTGTTCCATTTCCTGTTCCCTTTTCTAATATCGTCACACCAGGCAGCGTACTATTGTCTTCAGCTGAGGTGATGACTCCTGTAACCGTTTTGTTTTGCGCCATGGTGGTTAGCCCCAGGAGCACAAACAAGAAGGCAAACATTGAAGACATCAGCCGCTTTTGCGGTCGCCAGCCCTCATGTGTAGAATTACTTCTCATAGATCATCATTTTGTTTAGGATAAATATTTCTTCAGTTCTCGTATTGAAAACCATATCAATATTACCCATATGATCTACAGCCCACATACATCATTTGAGCTCAAATAGGTATCAAAATGTCAAATAGTACTTTTTAAATAAATAAATACTATTTTAAAGCAAATAGGAGGTTCATAATTGCATTTAATAAAGTCAATCACTTCTAACACCCAACAACAAACGATCACTACACCATGAATATTGCGAATTTTACAACAATCGATTGTTTTCATTAACTAGATTGACACCTACAAATCAAAAACACCACAAAACTTTCAACACCAACAGCTTATATATACATCTGATGCCCCTACAAAAAACAAATAGTACTGAACCAGCACGGAAAATCGTAATAATCACCCCCATTTAACAACAAGAAAAGGCTACACAATTTGTGCAGCCTCTGCCTTAGTAAAAGAGCTGTGCTCTTATTTTGAATCGGAAGCCTATCTCATGTGGATATGCCTCGTATAATTGATGGTTCTTTATTTCAATTCAAAGAAATCTGTCACATATGGAGATGCTCCTAAATCCAGACTTCTCTTTGTTGGTAATGATCCTCCTACAGAAACCTTGAATGATCCCTTCTCCAATTTTGAATTCCCTTGTTGATCTATCAATTCGAGCATTGAAGAGTCAATTTTAAAATTCACTTGTCTAGTTTCGCCAGGTTTTAATGCAACTCTTTCTATTCCCTTGAGATCAAAAAACGGAACTCTGACACTTGCCTCCATATCCGTCAAATACAATTGCACCACTTCATCTGTTAGATTCTCTCCAGCATTCGTCACGTTAACTGACAACTCAATAGTTTCTCCTTTCTTAATCTTTTTGGAAGAAAGACTCAACTCACTGTATTTCACAGCAGAATAACTCAAGCCAAAACCGAATGGATACAAGGGCTCTTCAGTCATGTATTTATAAGTTCTACCTTCCATGGAATAGTCTTCGTATGCAGGTAGCTGATCCAGAGATTTAGGGAATGTTATAGGCAACCTACCACTAGGTGATGCCTTGCCAAAAACAATATCTGCTACCGCATTTCCACCTTCCTCTCCTGGATACCATACAAGCAAAACCGCATCTGCAATTTCATGCACTTCTGCCAGGTTCATTGGGCTACCACCAGCAACTATAGCTACTACAGCATTGTCATTTCCGTTCTTCAGCTTTCTGAGATAATCAATCTGATTTTGAGGAATATTATAGTCCAATCGATCACCATAATGCTCAGAAGCTATGGCAGCTCCTTCTTCGCCTTCTATATCACCTGTCAAACCCATCACCATGAACGTCGCTTCGGAAGTTGCGGCAACGGGTGATGCCCAATCTATGGGATTGTTATTTGCAGTTTCTAGAAAAGTGCCCGTATTGTACTGCACTTGACTCGCAGGGGAAATGGCACCAGCTATTCCTTCTAGAAATGTTACCATATTTGGATTCACTCCAAAGTAATTTCCAATTAATGGATTAATTGTTGCCGCATTCGGGCCGGTTACAAAATAGCGTTTAAAGTCATTTCGCAAAGGCAGTACTCCGTTATTCTTAAGCAACACAATAGACTTTAAGGCTGCTTCTTTAGCTAGAGCTCTATTCTCTTCACTGTTTACTACCTCCTGTCCAATCTGATTATAGGGATTGGATTCATCACTATCAAACATTCCAAGTTTAAACCTGGTCACAAGCAACTTAACCAACGCTTCATCTATCTCCTGCTCAGATATCAAACCTTTCTCAACCGCCTCCACTAGTGCAGGATAAGAATCACCACAGTTAAGGCTAACACCCGACTTGACTGCCATAGCTGATGCCTCTGCTGGCCCATCCGCAATACCATGACCATTCTCTGCATAGAAGTCTACTATAGCCCAACAATCGCTGAGGATGTGTCCATCAAATCCCCATTCTTTTCTTAGCAGATCACCAAGCAGCGTTTGATGTGCACAACAAGCTTCTCCGTTGGTGCGGTTATAAGCACACATGATGGACTCGACATCCGCATCAACCAACGCCTTGAAAGCTGGAAGATAAGTTTCAAACATATCTTTAGGTGATGCAATCGCATCAAACTCATGACGTAATCGCTCAGGACCACTATGTACAGCAAAATGTTTTCCACAGGCTGCTGTTTTCAGATATTTAGGATGATCTCCCTGCAATCCTTTAACAAAGGCCACACCTAATTTGGAAGTCAAATAGGGATCTTCACCATACGTTTCTTGACCTCTGCCCCATCGTGGATCTCTAAAAATATTAACATTGGGAGTCCAAAAAGTGAGTCCACTATATCTCAGATAATTTTCATTTTTAGATGCAGCGTTATACATCGCCCGAGCTTCATCAGAAATAGCTGAAGAAACACGGTATGCTAAATCTTCATCAAAAGTGGCCCCTAATCCGATTGCCTGAGGAAATACCGTTGCGATACCTGCTCGTCCTACTCCGTGTAGTGCTTCGTTCCACCAGTCATATGGCGGAATATTCAAACGATCTACAGCCGGAGCATTCATGACCATTTGCTGCACTTTCTCTTCCAGCGTCAATTGACTTACAAGATCTCTAGCTCTTTCTTCATTGGTTAAGGACTCATCAAGATAAGACTGAGCCTGAATGGTCATGGAATACATTAACGTCAAGACCATCATGATTAACTGACGGGGCTTTTTCATCATTTTTTAGGTTATTAGATTTCAATCACCAATGTAATCCTACATAACCTTATCCCATGTCCCACTGGACAATCTGTAACCCTATAATTAACAAATGATCTATTCGGTAAT
>CAXEKM010000537.1:0-7259 GCA_963996645.1 uncultured Marinoscillum sp. | reverse complement strand
TTAATGCTTGATTAATTATTGTAAAAATCATATTAAATGCGTTGTTCGGTTTCATTCCATGCGCTAAATGATCCTATCGATTGAAATAAACTTTGGTATTTGTAGCTATATGCAATGAAATTGTTAGTCGCAGTGGGGTTAGCGAATTTTCACAGGTATATAGGTTGACTTATATTTAGATCAAAATCAATATTCCAAAAATGAGCAACAAGCCCTGGTTAGAATCTTACCCTGCAGGAGTACCCCAATCAGTAGATGCCGATAAGTATGGTTCTCTAGCTGATTTGTTTACAGAATCAAGAAAGAAGTATCATTCGTTGCCAGCATATGAGAATATGGGGAAAATCATATCCTTTGAGGAGCTAGGTGAATTGTCAGATCGTTTTGCATCGTATTTTCAAAATGATCTCGGACTGAAGCCCGGAGATAAGATTGCTATACAACTTCCCAATGTAATCCAGAACCCGGTGGTGATGTATGCTGCTTTAAAAGCGGGTTTGGTGGTAGTTAACACCAATCCGCTGTACACTCCTTCGGAGATGCGTCACCAGTTCAAGGATTCTGGCGCGAAGGCTATCGTCATATTGGCGAATTTTGCTGCCAATCTGGAGGAGATTATCAAAGACACAGCAATTGATCATGTGATCGTGACCGAACTAGGAGACATGATAGGTGGTCTAAAAGGAAGTTTGGTCAACTTCGTTGTGAAAAAAATTAAAAAGATGGTGCCGGCTTATAATTTGCCCGAAGCCATTCCTTTCAAAAAGATCTTAAAAGAGGCTCGTTCCGAATCGTTCACTGCTCCAGTGATTAAATCTGATGATTTGGCTTTTCTACAATATACAGGAGGAACTACTGGTGTATCCAAAGGGGCTATGCTGACTCATAGAAATCTAATTGGAAATCTACAGCAAATTGAGTCCTGGTTAAAACAAGCTAACCCAATAGAAGGAAAAGAGATCTTTATTGCAGCACTTCCATTGTACCATATTTTCGCATTAAATGCACATGCACTATTACCGGCGAAGGTTGGAGCGAAAAATGTATTGATTACAAATCCTAGAGATATGAAGGGGTTTGTAAAAGAGTTGAAAAAACACCCATTCACCTTGATTACTGGAGTAAATACGCTTTTTAATGGGCTTCTTAATACTCCAGGATTTGCGGATTTAGATCACAGCACCATTAAAGTGGCGTTGGCAGGAGGTATGGCTCTACAGCGTGCGGTGTTTGACAAATGGGAGCAAGTGACAGGTAAGCGAATTGCTGAAGCCTACGGTTTGACAGAGACATCTCCCGGACTATGTATCAATCCGCTATCAGAAGGAAACAGAGTTGGAACTATAGGTCTGCCTCTTCCGGATACTGACGTTAAGTTGTTGGATGATGAGGGTAATGAGGTGGCAGATGGAGAACGAGGAGAGCTTTGCTGTAAAGGGCCTCAGGTATTTGTTGGGTATTGGCAGCGTGAAGAAGAATCAAAAAATAGCTTTATCAATGGCTATTTTAAAACCGGAGATATTGCTACAATGGATCCAGACGGTTATTTCCGTATTGTCGATCGCAAAAAGGAAATGATTCTCGTTTCAGGGTTCAATGTTTATCCTAATGAAATAGAGGATGCAATTGCTAAACATCCTAAAGTATTGGAGGTGGGAGCAATCGGTGTGCCTGATAGTAAATCTACTGAAGCAGTGAAAGTGTATATAGTGAAAAAAGATCAGTCGCTGACAGTAGACGAGATCATAGAGCACTGTAAAGAGAATTTGACTGGTTATAAGCGACCAAAGCATGTTGCTTTCTCTGCTGAACTGCCTAAGTCAAATGTGGGCAAAATCCTCCGTCGAATTATCAAGGAGGAAGATGCCAAAGTTTGTTCTTACGATTAAATCTTAAGAAGACCTTCTAATTTAGAAAATGGAATGGTTAGGTCTGTTGGTCCATTAGCATATGGAGCAATCTCATAGCTGTTGTAATACAGGATCATTCCATTGTTGCTAAAACCAATTGCCTCAGGTAGGCTGAATTCGTCATTTTCAAAAGTGAAGCCATAATCTGAAAAAGCTTCACCTACAGGGATTTCATAATAATCTCTGAATTGAGCTTCAGCGATTTTGGTGAGTTGCTTTTGGTTTTTAATGATATCCTTTGAGCTCAGAGGTTTTTTATTTCCTTTTTTAAGATTGATGTAGGAGATGTTGCCATTAGGATGGGCACCACCAGTGTAGCTTGTAGTACTCATTTCTAATGAAAGAAAATTATCTGAACTGTACGATATGGTGATGTTTATGGATAAATCCCAAGGAGTTTGAGATTCTGGGAAATTCGCCACGAATTCTTCGTAAGATTGGATGAACATATTCTCTAGTTCTTCAATAGACTCGGAGCCATCTGCCTCCATGATAAAATCCTCGCTAAGTGTCTCTACAATGTGACTTTCAATGACCTTATTGAAATTAGGAAAAGATTCAAACCTAGGATATGCTATTGAAACGGTGGTGCAGGGTTCAGCATTACATGATGCTTTTTTTTCAACCTCTATAGTTTCTGCTGCCTTAATCTGATTATTGGATTCTTCTAAAACAATATCATCAGAAGCAGGTTGTTCTTGCTTCGATTGTTCTACAGAACACCCTGAAAGAACAGATATAATTATTAAACCAGATAGGAGCTTGTTATTGAGGTTTGTCATAATGAATATTTGCAGAAAATTGAATTGCTCGTGAATATTGGCCTTTTTTGTCAAACCATTAATCACAACGTCTAATTAAAGTCAAATGTATATGAAATTCAGATTATCCTTAGTTATATGTTTAACTGCCATATTGGGAGTATCAGCCGGTGCGCAAGATGCTGACACAACTTACTGGACTTCCGGTGGGTTTGTGGCCCTAACCTTTTCTAATGTAACATTGAGCGATAGCTGGTCCGCAGGGGGTGCCGAAAACGTTTCAGTAAATGGAGCTACAGGATTGTTCGCAAATTTTGCCAAGGCGCGTACTACCTGGGAGTCTTCTTTGGATATGGGATACGGGTTAATTAATCAGGATAACCAGGGTTTTGAGAAGAGTGACGATAAGATAAACTTCGTTACCAAATATGGTTATCAAATTAAAGAAGGTAATTCGCAATGGTACTTTAGTGGATTGTTGGATTTTAGAACTCAGTTTGCTGAAGGTACTGTTTTGGCTGCTGATGGAGTGTCGGATAGTACTATTTCCAATTTTATGGCTCCAGGATATCTGACTGTGGGTCTGGGTATTGATTATAAACCAAATAAAGTGATTTCATTTAACTACATACCTCTTACGGGTAAATTCACTTTTGTCAATGATCAAGCATTAGCAGACAAAGGTGCCTACGGAGTAGATCCAGGTAAAAAGTCAAGAGCTGAGCTAGGTTCGTTTTTAAGAATTAAGTACAAAGACGAAGTGATTACTAATGTGAATCTGGAGTCAAGACTGGAATTGTTTACAAACTACATTGAGAGTTTTGGTACAATAGATGTTAATTGGCAAAACACCATTGTTATGAAAGTTAATAAGGTTATTTCTGCGAATTTGTTCACGCATTTGTTGTATGATAAGGATATAAAGACGGAGACAGAAAATGGTCCAGAAGCTAAGGTGCAGTTTAAAAGCGTTTTTGGTGCGGGTCTAGCTTACAACTTCGGAGCACAAGCAAGCAAGTAAACGTTAAAAACCTACCAATTATCGAAACTTACCAATGATTATACGGTAGAATTTCGGCTAACGATAAAATCTTCTTATTTTTACTTATGTAGAAGTATGAAGAAGTGTAACAAGGTCTTTCTCTATTTAGAGGAAGGCCTTTTTACTTTACATCTAATGGTATTGAGTCAGATTTTATATGGATGTCTCTTTGTGGGAACGGAATTTCAACATTGTGTTCCTTAAACTTCCTGAATATTTCGAAATACAATTCTGACTTCAAAACCCTAGGCTTATCGGTATGTGTGCTCGTCCAAACAGCGAGTAAAAAATTCAGCGAGCTATCAGCATATTCATCAAATAAGACAGTAGGCTCTGGTTTTTTAAGAACATGCGGGTTCTTATCGGCCACTTCCAGTAATATTTTCTTAATCTTATCCGGGTCTTCATTATAACTAACCCCAACGGGTATTCTAAAACGAATATTTCGGTCATTATGGCTCCAGTTGATAACTCTGCTTGAAATGAACTCTGAATTCGGAACGATGATGGAGATGTTATCATTCGTCAATATTTGAGTAGCTCTAAAGGAAATACTCATTACATTTCCCTGTACATCACCTACGTCAATTCGGTCTCCGACTTTAATTGGTTTCTCAAACAGGATAATTACTCCAGAGATGAAATTGTCGGTAATATTTTGAAGACCAAATCCAATACCCACACCCAAAGCACCGGCAATGAAAGTTAGTGCCGTCATATCGATTCCGGCAGTTTGAATAATGATGATGGAACCAACCACAATGAAAACGAACTTCGTGACGGTACCGACAGTAGCTCTCGCTCCAGGTTCCATTGACGTATTCACCAGGATTTTCTCAACTAGAAGTTTCTTTATTCTTCTGGCTAAAAATGTTAGGATGACAAAGGAGAGAAGTATGTATAGGATTTTTCCAAGACTTACATCATTGTCTCCTAGTTTAAATAATGATCTGGTAAATAGATGATAGATGCTGGTGAGCAATTCTTTCATCTGTATCCAAACGTCATTTACGGCTTCCATGCGTTGAATATAACGAATTAAGGTATAAGTAGAGAACTATCTCCATAACTTAGGAATCGATAATCATTGTTCATCGCTTCTTGATAAACAGTTTTCCAGTTGTTGCCAATGAGTGCGGCTACCAAAAGGATCAGTGTTGATCCAGGCTGATGGAAATTGGTGACAAGTCCTTTGCAAACTCTGAATTGGTATCCTGGATAAATGAATATTTCAGTTTGACCAATCACAGACTCTTGATTGGTTCGATTCAAGTAGTCTAGTATATTCATCAAGCTTTTTTCCAATGAAATTGGTGACTCGAAGCTGTAAGCAGTCTCTTTGCTAATGAAGAATTCTGCCTTTTCATCTACTTCAAGCAATTGACCAAACCAATACAAACTCTCTAAGGTCCGCATGCTAGTGGTGCCTACAGGTATGATGGTCGGATTGTTAAGCAGTTTATCTATGTTAGCTCTGCTAACATGCACTTGCTCTCTGTGCATGGGGTGATCTTCAATAGTTTCAGACTTGATTGGCTGAAAAGTGCCAGCAGAAACGTGAAGTGTCAAAAAGTCCTTTTGTATTCCTTTGGAAGCAATTTCCTCCAATACTCTGTCGGTGAAATGTAGACCAGCTGTGGGTGCTGCGACAGCACCTTCATTTTTTGAGTAAACTGTTTGATATCTGGGGACATCTTCTTCTGTAGCTGATCTTCCAAGATAGGGTGGAAGAGGGATCTGTCCTATAGCTAAAAGGATCTCTGAAAATGTTAAGTCAGACGACCAATCAAATCTCACGGTATCGTGAGTTAATCGTGTGGCTTGAAAAGTCTTGTCTGAAAGGTTAATCGTCAATTCTGTGCCTTCTTTCCACTTTTTAGAATTTCCAATCATTACCTTCCAGGTTGTGGAAATTTTACTGCTCATTACTTGCTCGTGAACATTCGATGGAAGTATTGGTTCCAGCAAAAAGATCTCTATCCTAGCACCAGTTTCCTTGTTCATGATAAGCCTGGCAGGAATTACCTTGGTATCGTTGAAGACTAAAAGGCATTTTTCAGGCAGCAGCTCAGGTATGGTTTTGAACTGTTGATGCTGTATTTTTCCTTGATGATAATACAGGAGTTTTGAAGCATCCCTTTCTACTAATGGGTACTTTGCAATTCTAGAATCGGGAAGATTGTATGTGAAATCTTGAAGGTTCAATACTGACCAGTTTTATACTTGGGAATTAATTGGTCTTCAAAGAAAATGTAGAATCCTGAACTTTTGAGAATATTTTCAAGAAAGCTTCAAACCTTAGGCTTATACAGTTAATTTAACGCTTATGAACTTAGATGCTACAGTAAGAACTCTTCAATTCAAATTTGATGCTGGAACCTCTAGAGGTGTGTTAAAGGAACATCCTGTTTGTTTGATAAAAGTGTCATTGCTGGATAATCCCAATGAGTTTGGTATAGGTGAAGCAGCTCCCTTAGAGAAACTGAGTGTTGAGAAGATCGAAGAGGTTATTGATTTTATCCCGGAGTTACGGAAAAGGCTGAAAGAGGAGGAGTTTCCCCTTAGAGAGGAAGAAGTTTATTCAATGGCAAGTTCATTAGTGCCAAGTACACTTCCCAGTCTAAGGTTTGCGCTTGAAACAGCCTTATTAGACCTTTTGAATGGTGGAATAAGCAAGATTTATGAAAATAAGTTCTTTTCTGCTGAACGAGATATTCCCATTAATGGATTGATTTGGATGGGAGAGCCGGATTACATGAAGGAACAGATTGATCGGAAACTTCATGCAGGTTATAAATGTATAAAGCTAAAAGTTGGAGCCATTGATTTTGGTCAAGAACTATCAATTTTAGAGTATTTGCGTAATAAATCGTCTTCAGTGGTTATTCGTGTGGATGCTAATGGAGGTTTCCCTACTAATGAAGTATTTGCTCGATTGTCAGAACTGGAAAAACTAAAGATTCACTCTATTGAACAGCCAATAATGGCTGGCCAATTTGAGGCCATGCAATTGATATGCAAAAGAACTCCAGTACCTGTAGCTCTGGACGAAGAACTAATTGGTTACCATGAGCAGAGTAGGAGAATGGAGTTACTCAAGCTTATCAAGCCGCAATACATTATTCTCAAACCCACTTTGTTAGGAGGGTTGAGGGCAACTATGGATTGGATTAAAATAGCGCAAACACTGGGAATAGGGTGGTGGCTTACTTCGGCTCTTGAAAGTAATGTGGGTTTAAATGCAATAGCTCAATTTGCTGGAGAGTTTACCGATATAGGTTATCAGGGGCTTGGTACTGGACAGCTTTATGAAAATAATGTATTGGCTCCTTTAGAAATCAATGGCGAATTTTTAGGCTACAATACCTCAGGTAACTGGGAGAAAATTCAATTTGATTCATAAGGCATTTCTACAATAATACTGGTGCCTTTTCCTGAAGTACTATTAAGCTCAAAGGTGGCAGAGATAGCATTAGCTCTACTTTTCATTGATGAAAATCCAAGTCCAGTGTATAGCATGTCAGTTTTAGAAGTATCAAACCCTAC
>CAXEKM010000536.1:0-4313 GCA_963996645.1 uncultured Marinoscillum sp. | reverse complement strand
AGTGCTATTGGAAATAACAAATGAACAAGGAACTTCATTTTATTCACAGTTAATATCAGTAGGGGAAAATGAAATTTCAGGTGTTACCATAGCGGAGAGTGGAGAAAATTTGGTAAGTGTGCTTAAAGGTGATAGTTATCAATGGTTCTATAATGGAGAAGTAATTAACGGAGCTATTGAGCGAATACTAACTCCTAATAGTGGTTCAGGTAGTTATCAGGTAGCTGTATTTTTAGGTGGCTGTAACTTAATGTCTGAATCTTTTGAGTTCGTCGTACTTAAGGAAGAATGATCTCCAGAAATTGTTGTTTATCCTAACCCGTTTGATGATAAAATTAAAGTTCAATTTAACTCTCTTCATTTAATTCAGTCTATTTCTATATTGAATTTGGAAGGAAAAGAAGTGTTAAATACCACTCATGGAATAAATAGGCAAAGATTGAAGAATGTTAATATAGATGCTTCAAATTTGCCAAAGGGAGTTTATTTCTTGTTAATTGAGTTGGAAGAAAATGTTATTCTTGAACAACTGATTAAAAACTAATATTGATTAAAAACTAATAATGACTAATAAGCTATGTCAAAACTACTTTTGCAAGTAATTGCACTATTATCATTTACGACAGTATTCGGTCAGTTGACCAACATTAGTAATGGTGAGGGAGGGGCTCCTTTCCGATTAAGCGCTAAGAGCGAATCAATTAATGGAACTCGGTTCTTTCCTGAAGAATATATTTTAGGGACGGTTATTGATTTTGATGGAGCTAAAGAGCGAGTAATGTTAAAATTTGATATGTACAATAATGCAATTATCGCAGATAATGCAGGGCAAGCTCTCCAGCTTTACAATTCTGCCTATCCTGAATTTCAATTCAGCTATGCGGAAGGTGATGCAATAAAGGATTATATTTTTAAGACTGGATATACCTTTGAAAACAAACCTAAGTTTTATTATCAAGTTCTATTCAGTTCAACAAACGTAGATTTGCTGAAAAAGACGGAACTAGAAGTCAAAACAATCAATAAAACAGAATATGGTGGAGGTACTACTACAGTGTCAAAATTTGAAAATGTTGACACTTTTTATCTAGTTGATAAAGATGGTAAGGTAATAACCTTAGAACTTAAAAAATCCAAAATCATTGATGCGCTAGATAATGATTCAGGTGCCATCAAGGATTACATAAAGTCTCAAGGCTTAAAATTTAGACAAGAAAGTGATTTGGTTCAGGTGGTGGAGTTTTACCTGTCTCAAAACGCTTAATTGCTTCAATAGCACCGTTGTTTTTATAGCGGTGCTATTGTTTCTTTAAGTTTCCCCATTTCCGCTTCAGTCACATACTGATACCTCTCTTTTAAGCCTTCAGGCATATCAATATATTCTATTTGTGGTTCTAGGTTGAGTGAAGCGTATACTTGACGAACCATTTCATTAAAAGACTTAGCCTTTCCAGAGCCTAAGTTATAAATACCAGAGTTTTTTCGGTGATGCATGAGCTTGATCAATGTATCGACTACATCATCTACGTGAATAAAGTCTCTCTTTTGCTCTCCGTGAGCTATTCCTTCTATATAAGATTTAAACAGCTTTACTTTTCCAGTTTCCTGTATTTGTAAATAGCATTGATGGATCATGGAGGCCATTTTGCCCTTATGTTGTTCATATGGGCCATAGACGTTGAAGAACTTAAGTCCTGCCCAAAAAAACGGTTTCTTTTCTTCTGCCAAAGCCCATAGATCGAACTCTTGTTTGGAAACCGCATAAGGATTCAAAGGTTGTAGTTGAGGGATTAGAGCTTCATCATCAGAAAAACCCAATTCCCCATTTCCATAGGTGGCTGCAGAACTTGCGTAGATCAGAGGTATTTGTTCTTCTACACATAATTTCCAAATAGTCTTACTGTATTCGGTATTGAGCCTTCGCAACAGTTTCAAATCCATTTCAGTGGTGTCAGTTCTCGCACCAAGATGAAAGATGAATTCGATAGCTTCAGCATTTTCCTTTGCCCAGGGAGTAAATGCATCTCGATCAATAGTTGCTAGAAGTTTGGTTCCTTCCAGATTTGAGTTTTTAAGTTCATTGTCAAACTTATCTACAGCGATCAGATGATTGTAGTTCAGTTTGTTTAATGCTCGAATGAGGTTACATCCTATAAATCCTGCAGCACCGGTGATAACTATCATGAATCAAAAATAAATCAAAAATGCCTTCATAGGACTCCATTAAATTACTTTCTATCTTTGCAAGAGAATTCACAAGGGTATGATTTACGTAAGTAGGAAAGAGCATTTCAATGCTGCTCATAAGTTGTACAATCCAGCTTGGAGCAAAGAGAAGAATGTGGAGATATTTGGGCCATGTGCTAATGAAAACTGGCATGGTCACAATTTCGAATTGATCGTTACGGTGAAAGGAACTCCTGATCCTGATACTGGATTTGTTGTTGACTTGAAGAAGTTAAGCACAGTTATTAAAAGAGAAGTCATAGATAAGGTTGATCATAAGAATTTGAACCTGGATGTGCCGTTTATGGCGGATAAGCTAGCTAGCTGTGAAACGTTGATCATCGAGTTCTGGAAGATTTTAGAACCAGAGGTTAAAGCCATTGCCAAATTTGGTCAGCTACATCAATTAAAGCTCTATGAAACTCCAAGAAACTACGTGGAGTATTTTGGGGAGTAAATCCTTGATATGAAATACTTCATTGTAGTTGGCGAGCGCTCTGGCGACCTTCATGGGGCAAACTTGATTACCCAGATCAAGCTTTTAGACCCCAAAGGAGAGATTTGTGCATGGGGTGGCCAACAGATGAGCGAAGCAGGTGCTACTATTCTAGAAGATTATAAATCAATCAATTTTATTGGGCTGTCAGAAGTGTTGAGTAACCTGTTTCATGTCAACAGGATGCTAAAGCTCTGCAAACAACAGATTGAGCAACTTAGGCCTGATTGCCTGGTTCTAATTGATAGTCCCGGATTTAATTTGAGAATTGCGGCCTATGCCAGGCAGCTTGGTATTAAAACGACCTATTACATTTCGCCTAAGATTTGGGCCTGGAATAAATCGAGAATTAGGAAGATTAAAGAATCTGTAGATCAGATGATGGTTATTCTTCCTTTCGAAAAACAATTTTACAAGCAAGAATCCATGGACGTTGAGTATGTAGGTAACCCGATACTCGATGCATTGAACAATTACAAACCAGATCAAGATTTCCAGAATAAGTACAACCCGCAAAAGACGATAGCAGTATTGCCTGGTAGTCGAACATCTGAAGTAAGAAATGCGGTAAAAGTGATTCAGGAATTGGTGGTGGTCTTCGAAGAAGTTAAGTTCCTTGTCGCTGCTGTAGATAATGTGAATGAGCGACTATACAAACCGCTTCTTAGTCATGACAATGTCGATATTATAAAAGGGAAAACCTACGATATCCTAAAGGCTTCTTCCGCTGCAGTAGTTACTTCCGGTACGGCCACATTAGAGGCTGCTTTGCTTGACACTCCTCAAGTGGTGGTCTACAAGACGAGTTTGTTGACATATCTGGCGGCAAAACTTCTTTTGAAAGTTCCTTATATCTCATTGGTCAATCTGATCGCTGGGCATCGTGTTGTGACTGAACTTATTCAGGGTGATTATGATTCAGCTAATGTTGTCGCTGAATTAGAGAGCTTGTTAACTGATGAGGGTACTAAAAAAAGAATCTCCGAAGGTTATTCGGAGATTCGTAAAGTTTTAGGTGATAAAAGCGCATCTAAAAATGCTGCTGAGATTATCTATAAATTATGCAGCTCTTAACTTATTGAATTTCGATTTCTCGAATTTCTCTGACGCATAATCTTTAGTTATTTCCATTTCCTTGATGTCCTGGCTTGAAGGAATTTCAAACATCGCATCTGTAATAATGGCTTCACAGATTGAACGCAAACCTCTTGCACCGAGCTTAAACTCCATAGCTTTATCAACGATGTAAGCCAAAGCGTCTTTACTGAAGGTAAGTTTGACATCTTCCATATCAAATAGCTTTTCATACTGTTTGATTAAAGCATTCTTTGGCTCTGTAAGGATTCGCTGCAATGCATCACTATTCAAAGGATCCAAATGAGTCAATACAGGCAGACGACCAATCAATTCCGGTATCAATCCGAAACTCTTAAGATCTTGTGCAGTGATGTACTGTAGCAAGTTCTCTTTGTCAATTTGTCCCATATCAAAGTCATCCTTACTTGCAAAGCCTATTGGTCGAGTATTCAGTCTATTCGCAATATGACGTTCTATACCATCAAATGCTCCACCACAAATGAATAGGATGTTT
>CAXEKM010000535.1:0-2644 GCA_963996645.1 uncultured Marinoscillum sp. | reverse complement strand
TGACTTTACTAGTCATCCAGAAGTAATCAATGGCTATTCTGATCTGATGGTCGAAGTTTTCGGCGATAGAGGTAAGCACGCCCGTGCTGCCGTTGGGATGGCTTCACTTCCTCGTGACATTGCCGTTGAGATAGAGATGGTAGTGGAAGTTGCTCCCAATTAGAATGGACCTAAGAAATTACCCACAGCCTCTATCAAGAGAGCCTGTGGGTTTGTTCTGTTTAAGCTTTCGGATGAGTTGGTGGTTTAAAATTTAAACGTATACACGATGTTTGGGATCATTGGAAGCTGGTAGCTCTTCTCGATTTCTTCGGTTGGTTGTAGGTAATATTCTCGCACCAGTGCCTGATTGCCTGTAACATTGTTCGCATCTAATTTCAATTCTCTAGTAGTATTACCCTTGTTTCTTCGAATACCAACTGACAGATTCAGGAAAAACACATCTTCACCTTGTTTTCCCAGCATATTCGTTTCATCATAGATCTCAGTGCCTGCTTCCTGGCTAGCTGCTAAATCTATTGGTGTATAGCGTCCGCCACCGAGTAATGCTAATTTAGCATTCACAAACATCACACGGTTCTTGTCAGGTTGGCCAATGGCAAACTCTTTACCACCAATGAAATTGACAATGTAGTTGCCATTGAATGCAGTTGATCGCTCAACGCCATCTTTAGCTGTGTAAAGTGATTCATATAGTGAAACGGTACTCATGTAGTATAAGCCATTGTGAAAAAATCGCTCATAGGTCAGTTCTAAGCCGTAGTTTTTTCCTTTACCTTCATTAACCAATGGCATAGAACCATAAGCATCAAATTCATTGAGCACAGCAAAACTGCTGTTCGGGTCATCTTCTACTAACAGTTGGTACAGCTGCTGATAGTATGCTTCCACTTTGATGTGAGATTGTGGACTTAATTGATAATCATACCCAAGAACAAAATGAGCAGCTTTAGCTGGTTTCAGGTTTTTGTTGGGTTGCCAAATGGTTCCATTGTCTTGTGGAATTCTCGCCAGATAAGTAGAGACCGTACTTAGTTTGCTATGAATACCTACTCCAGCGTTGAAGGAACTTCTTGGAGTAGCTTTCCATCGGATAGCCACTCGTGGCTCTAGAGAAATGGATTCATTTAAGTTGAAATACAAGGAATGCAATCCTGAAGTCAATGTCCAATTGTCATTCATACGGTATTTCCAGGATACAAATCCCTGAACCGTCTCTGTGCTTCCTTTATCTTTCAGTACATCTTCTAACTGGTCTGTATCATGATTGAATATTTTGCCTTGAGCATCATAGCCAAGTCTGGATAAGATCACACCAGTTTCCATTTTATGTTGTGCGTTGAACTTGTAGTTGTATGTTGACTGTAAGCGAATGGTGTTTTTGGAAATGGCAATGTTTTCTTCTTCGTAGAACTCATTATCATCATTCACGTATTCATCAATGGATTCCAATTCAGTCCCACTGTAGGAAAGTGTGGTTTTTAGGAAAGCCTTTTCATTGAAGAATCGAACATGTGAAGCACCAATGACGCCAAGCTTACTACCAAATACTCCACGATAAGCTGGATCTCCATTTTCATGATTTTCCTCACCAGAAATACTACTTATACCACCCAGACCAAAAATATTCAGATGATTGTCTTTGTTCAGAGGCAAATTGATATTGAGTGCAGCATCCTGATATTTCGGAATTCCACCAAAATCTATGATTCCCAAATCAGAAATTAGCTGTAAGGAACTATAGCGATAATTGACAATGTAGGATCCATTGTACCCTTTTTTGAAAGGGCCTTCTGCAGTGAAATCTATGCCCAGTGTACTTGCTGAGGCAGTATATTCCCTGGTTTGGTTGTTGCCTTTTTTGTACTTCATGTCAAACACACCTGACAAAGCATTGCCATATTCAGGAGCGAAAGCTCCAGTCATAAAGTCTGAGTTGGCCAGCATGTTACTGTTCAGCGCATTGATAGGTCCTCCAGTGGACCCTTCATTGGCAAAGTGATTTGGGTTTGGAATTTCAACTCCTTCCAATCTCCAAAGAATGCCTTTTGGTGAGTTTCCTCGAACCACAATGTCATTGTTACCTTCGGCGTTGCTGTTCACACCTGCAAAGGATGCGACCAATCGAGCCGGGTCATTGAAAGAGCCGGCATATCGCTGGGTTTCTTCTACCGAAAATGTTCTGGCACTTACTAAAGCCATTTCGTTAATCACTTCAGACTTGTCTTTCTGGGCAGTAACTACTACTTCTTGTAGTTTTTCAATGGATTCGGACATTTCCACAGAGAGAATGACCTCTTTAGCAGCTGTTACGAGTACGTTCGGAATGACTTTTTGCTCATAGCCTACAGACTGCACCAGTAGGTCTACACGGCCATATGGAACATCTGCGAGTCGGAAGCTTCCTTCCAAATCGGTAGAGGAACCTATCAAGGGATCATGATTGATGACCTGAATGGTCGCTCCAATCAATGGACTTTTCGAGTCCGTGTCTAGAATGGTTCCACGGATTACCTGCGTCTGTGCAAAGGCCATTGAAACCAATAATGTGTTCAGTAAAAAAATGGTTAGTCGTTTCATTAGAGTTAGTTTTTAAGACGTTTTCGCTTTTAGGAAAACCAACTCAGGATTTACCCCCATGGGG
>CAXEKM010000534.1:0-2432 GCA_963996645.1 uncultured Marinoscillum sp. | reverse complement strand
TATCTAGCGCCTTCTGATTGGTGTCAAAAACGAGTACTTCACAACCAGCAGTCGCCGCTACTTGAGCGATGCCACTACCCATTGTTCCGCTACCTATTATTCCTACTTTCATATATCTTAATTTCTAGTTTTTTGGCGCTTAGCAACCTTACTAGTCATTCCCAGCGTAGGCGGGAATCTTTATTTAATTGCCACTTCCTTTTATTTGAGATTCCCGGTTCAAGTCCGTGAATGACGCCAAAAAAAACTCTATCTACTTTCCTTTAAACGCTGGCTTTCGTTTCTCTACGAAGGCAGCCACTCCTTCATTGTAATCTTCCGTACTTGCAGCTTTCAACTGAAGATCAGTCTCCAATAACATTTGCTGATCGAATGAATTCTTCAAAGACTGATTCAGCGCGAGCTTGGTTAACCCTAATCCTTTAGTTGGCATATTGGCTAATTTCTTAGCTATTGCTTGAACTTCATTCTCAAATGTATCTGCTGAAAAGTATTTGTAGATCATCCCTATTCGTTCCGCTTCTTCGGCAGACACCTTATCGCCTAGCATGGCCAATGCAGTGGCCTTCGCCATTCCTACGGCCCTTGGTAAGGTGTAAGTTCCTCCTGAGTCTGGAATTAACCCGATGGCACTAAATGCCTGGATAAAGACTGCATGCTCCACCGCTACGATAATGTCACATGCCAAAGCAAAGTTGGCACCTGCACCCGCAGCTACGCCATTCACTTTTGCGATGATTGGTTTTTCAATACCACGAAGCAAATGAACGATTGGCTCATAGTGATCTTTCATCAATGTATCAAAACCAGGATTCAGCTCAGGAGTAGTTACCTCTTTCAAATCCTGACCTGCACAGAAGGCCTTGCCCGAGCCTGTTAAAACAATTGCCCGGATGGTGTCATCATCTTTGCATTGCTGTAAAGCATCGATGAGTCCATGAGCCAGGGCTGTATTGACACTGTTGTAAGCCTCAGGTCGATTAAGGGTGATGGTGGCAATGTTGTCTTTTACATCAAAAAGTACTGCAGACATTGGGTTGTTATTGGTTTAGTTATTTATCACAATTACCCCCAGCCCCTAAAGGGGTGCCAATAAAGTCCCCTTTAGGGGATTTAGGGGTTACTTCAAACATTTAAAATAATCGAATGGCTCGTCACATTCATTGCATTGAAACAAAGCTTTACATGCTGTAGAACCAAACTGACTGATCATTCTGGTATTAGTTGATCCACAATGGGTACACTTCACAAGTCGTTCTCCATCGATTAAAGCGGCTTTGTCGGCAGCTTCTTCCATCGGAGGAGCTATTCCATATTCAGCTAGTTTTTTCCTACCTCGCTCAGTTATCCAATCGGTCGTCCATGCCGGTGCTAACACCAACTTTACTCGTGATTGATACCCTTCCTCCTTCAATGCCTTTTTGATATCATCACCAATGGTATCCATAGCAGGACAGCCAGAATATGTTGGAGTAATGGAAACGATGACCAAATCATTCTCCATATCCACATTCCGTACTACTCCCATATCCATAATTGAAAGAACAGGTATCTCTGGATCCGTAACCGTCCAGAGTGCCTTCATGATGCTTTCGTTCTCGATATGTAGCGTAGAGTTTACCATTGCATGTTTGGATAAGCTCGTTGCATAAATTGAAGATCACTCAAAATAAAGCCCATGTGCTCAGAATGAATTCCTTGTTTTCCTCGGACCATTCTTGGTTCAGAATCAGGAATGCTCAAAGTAGCTTCAGCAATCACTTCTTTAATAGTTTCTAATGAGCGTTCCTTCACCACAGATAAATCTGCACCAACTCCTTGATCCTTCATCTCCTTTTCAATTGGAGATTCATGATACAATTCATGTAAATAAGGATACAGATGATTCAATGCATTTTGGGTTCGTTGATGGCTCTCTTCAGTACCATCTCCTAAACGCTTCATCCATTCAGAGGAAAATCTCAAATGATACTTGGCTTCTTTGATAGACTTGGCAGCAATTGCCGCAATCGTTTCATCTTCTGAATGCATTAATTGTTCCAGCAATGGAACATGATAGCTATCGAACAAGAACTGACGCACAATTACATGAGCGAAATCAGTGTTTGGCTGTTCTACAATAATGGAATTACGGTAATCTCTATCAAATCGAAGAAAAGCTATGGAATCCTCTGTTGCCTCATCTCCTTTCAGTTCAGCTGCATATTGAAAATAGCTTCTTACCTGACCAAACAAATCCAATGAGATGTTAGTCAGCGCAATATCAGTCTCCAAACTTGGACCATGTCCACAGAGCTCAGACAATCTATGTCCCAGAATCATGGAGTTATCACCAAGCATTAGTAAGTATTCATACAATGACTGATCCTTCATGATTACATGTGTTTTAGTTCTTCCGGCAAATTGTAGAATGTAGGACCTCCCAGAGCTCC
>CAXEKM010000533.1:0-3298 GCA_963996645.1 uncultured Marinoscillum sp. | reverse complement strand
TAATATAAGTAAAACTGATTTTGATGCCTGGCAAATAGGGTATGTAGATTGGGGGAAGTCGTTTAAGGTTGGTCTTAGTAAATATGGAGACGATAATGACTTAATGATTAGCAGGTTTTTAGAACTTATGGAAATCAATAGGAGGTTTAAGCAATATTTTAAAAATAGAGATAGCCCAATTGATGCAGCCATATTTCAAAGAAACGAGTTACAGGCATACCTTAGATACTTACTTCATAAGTGGGATCACCTGTCATTCTCTCAATTTTTTGATTTGACATTACTTGGGACCAATAGAATATTTTCGAATTTTGGTCAATCATTTGTTTTGCCATTGTTATGGCTTTTAAGTATTCATTTTTATCTGTTCTATCTCCTAAATCAAAATTATCAATTAGGATATGACTTGTGTTTTGATTGGGATTCAGGTTGCAGTTTTTCAAAAGAAGCTTTTGGGTACTATTTACATTTAATTAATCCTGTTCATAAATTAGTGGATGTTAATGGAGAATCCGTTATCGCAGTTGAGGATTTTATCATGAGAATTTCATCAGGTTATTTTATTTTCTACTTTTTAAAAGCCACCAGAAAATTTAGTAAGTAACTTTAAATAATCATTAAGACTTACTTTAAGCCCAAAACATTCAACCGATCCATGTCAAAGTCAGGTCAGAAGCGTAGTAATATCGAAATAGGAGCAGAGGTAGAGATTGTAGAAAAGCACAATCAACGGACTGGTGAACTCACTTCAGGTTTTGTGGAGAAGATTCTAACCAAATCGTCTACTCATCCACATGGAATCAAGGTGTTGCTGGAAACAGGAGAAGTAGGGCGTGTTCAGAACATTCTGGAAGACTAGCATCCGTTTTTTGTGATTTGGAAATCCACTTCCAAATACGTACTTTCACCACACATTTCTACAGGACTTCCGCCCGAGGATCCTGACAATCAATCCTAAAATCTTATTGTATTGCCATGAAAAAGTGGAGAAAGCTATCTCAGGAAGAGATCAAGCAACGCGTGTTTTCTGCCTTGTCAGAAAATGTAGATTATTATAATGAGAATATATTAGGTGTGCCTGCATCGCACCTGGATGATCGTGTATTCTATCAAAATGCACCATTTCTGGAAGATGCGCCTTTTTTGAGTACACTTATTCACAATCCTAATCACATAGGTTGCCACACGCTTGGGTCATCTGAGAGTTTCTTTAAAGGAACTCAGCAGATTGAGAAAGAAGTGATCTCCATATGTGCCAATGATATCTTAAAAGGAGAGGGTGACTATGATGGGTATGTGGCCTCTGGTGGGACAGAAGCAAACTTGCAGGCCGTTTGGATCTATCGCAATTACTTCATGCAGGAGCTGAATGCTACCACGGATGAGATTGCTTTGATTACTTCTGCTGATGCGCATTATTCTTCCGCCAAAGCATCCAATGTATTGCAAATCTCCTTTTACAAAGTGGCTGTAGATGAAGAAGATCGGTCCATCAGTCGAGAGACTGTAAAAGAAACAATTCTTCAAGCTCAGGCTGATGGGAAGAAATACTTTGTCGTCATGGCCAATATGATGACCACCATGTTTGGTTCAGTTGATGCTATTGATTGTTATACCGATGTATTGACTGAGCTTGATTTGACATTCAAACTGCATGTTGATGGAGCATACGGTGGTTTCTTTTATCCTTTTGCGAAGCAGGAGAACGATATGAACTTCAGTAACCCACACGTCAACTCCGTGACACTGGATGCTCACAAGATGCTTCAGGCACCGTATGGAACTGGTATTTTCCTCATCAAGAAAGGTTGGATGCATTTTGCCAATACGGAAGAGGCCAGCTATGTAGAAGGACAAGACTTCACGCTAATTGGATCGAGATCAGGAGCCAACGCCATTGCTATCTGGATGATTTTGATGAATTACGGGCCTCATGGCTGGTTTGAAAAGACTTTGGTATTGAACCATCGGACTACCTGGTTGTGTGATCATCTGACAGAAAGAGGAATCGAATACTTTAGATATCCAGATGCCAACATTGTGACGATGAAAGCACAGTATCTGAAACCCGAGCTTTGTAAGAAGTATGGATTGGTGCCAGACAATCATCAAAACCCAAAATGGTTCAAGATTGTGCTCATGGATCATGTGACCGTCGAGAAACTCGAGAAGTTTTTACAAGACTATGATAGCCTTTAAGGCTATCTAAAGTCTTCTTCTTTCATCAAGCCTTCTTGTAGCAGTGTGGATATGACGATTTCCGTCATTTCACTTTTGAATGCAAATTCACTTCGGATGTCCATCACGTAGGCTTTTAGTCTCATTTTGAGATACGATCTGCGCTCTTTCACTTCGTTAAAGAACAGCACGGCTATTGGCTTGTTGAGGTAAACGAATTTAGATACCTGAGCAGCCTGTGTGGCTATTTCACGCACTCTCACGGTGTCAATACTCAGAGGTAAGTAGATTTCAGCGACTACCTGACAGTTTGCTTCTCCTGAGTTTGCGTTGGATACGGAGCCATTCATGATGGAGCTATTTGGAATAGCGACCAGAGAGTCATCCGCGGTTACTATTCGAGTAGATCGAAGGCCTATTTCCGTTACTTCACCATAGAAAGAGCCTACCTCTATTTTGTCACCTACCTGGAAAGGACGGTCAAACAAGATCATTACACCTCCAAAGATGTTCTTAAGAATGTCCTGAGCTGCAAAACCAATAGCAACACCCACGGAAGCTGATAAAGCCCATACAGTCTCCATCGGAGGGTGGAAGATGCCTGTAATGATAGTAATAATCACGAGAATCCATCCCATGATCCGAACTACCGGAATAATTCCTTTGAGCGTAATTCGATATTGGGTGCTTCGTTCAGCGAGAATCTGAAGAATGTGGCTGAAGAATCGTATATGCATTTTCAAGCATACCCACATATCCCATAGACAAGACTAAACCTACAAGTACAACACCTCGTTCAATTCTTTTCCATAAATCAGGAATACTTAAAAGCACAATCAAATTAATAAGTATCCACCCCCATAGGATGTAGGTATTTAAAGATGTATTCCAATCAAAAACAGCCATTAGTACTAAAAAAACACATAGGCTTGAAATTGTCCCAATAGCTATTTTTGTATTCTTTATATATGAAGAATACACTAATATCGCTGAAACACCTAAGGCTGTAAATGCAACATGCTTATCATACATAAGCGTAATAATGGCTAACACAATTGCCATTAAACCAACTATGAATATTCTACCTATTACTCCTTCTCGGTAAAACACAAAAAAGAAC
>CAXEKM010000532.1:0-2590 GCA_963996645.1 uncultured Marinoscillum sp. | reverse complement strand
TGGTATTTTCTAATAAACCTTCTTTCTCCAGATATGCAACAACTGTCCCAATACTCTCATCTACGGATAGTAGTGTTTCACAATAACGCTTGTAGAAATCATCAAAGTTGATTTGACCGTGATACATATAGTCAACTCCATGCCAGCTATCTCTCTGAGCTTTCGCCCAATTCGGTAAATCCTCATAATTGTACTCTTCCTCTGTTACTTTACTTCGCTGATGGCCAGGAGGAAACATGGTTGGCGGATAAGCAACCTCTTCATTCTCATACTTACCTAAGTGTCTCTTTGCTGGTTGAAAATCTGCATGAACTCCCTTATGTGACAAGTACAAAAAGAAAGGTTTGTTCTTATCTCTAGCATCTAAGAAGTCAAGAGCATAGTCTGTCAATATATCAGTCACATAGGCAGAATCAGTAAACACTGAGTCTTTACCATTAAAGTTGATGACTGGATTATAATACTGTCCCTGACCTCTGAAACTTGCCCAAAAATCAAACCCTGGGCGCTTGCCACTATGATGCTCACCCATATGCCATTTACCGATGAATCCAGTTTGATAGCCGGCTTCATTTTGCAAGTACTCAGGGAAGAATACCGTTCCTTCCGGTATCAAAGACTGATTATCGACTACTTTGTGATTGTGTGCGTATTGTCCAGTGAGTATACTCGCTCTACTAGGAGAACATAATGACGTACTCACGAATGCATTTTCTACATGCACACCTTCTCTCGCCATTCGGTCCATATTAGAAGTTTCCAAAAATGGAACCTTACCTGTAAATCCCATGAAGTCATATCGGTGATCATCACTAAGGATGAAAATGACATTTTTCTGATTGCTCTTATCAATTTTAGGAGTCTCTTCTTGCTTTGGTTGAGGAGAACAAGCAATAATTAATAGGGCAATCGATAAGTAAAACAGGTTTTTCATAGCAGATAATTTAAAAAGGATTCGTCACTGGAGTTTTGCAGAGCAAAATCTACTTCCAGAATCTTGATCACTCCAGTGATGAATCGCTAAACTGTTGATGGTATGCAGAAGTATGGAAGCATATTTTTATTATTTATTCCAGTACATTGAAGTAGAAAGTACGTCTCTTGAATTGGCACCTACCATGATATCAAACTCTCCTGGTTCCCAGACAAATTCAAGGTCAGAATTATAGAATTTCAAATCCTCTGGAGTGATCTCAAACGATACTGTTTTCGTTTCTCCTCCATTTATTAATAATTTTTCAAAACCTTTAAGCTCTTTTACAGGTCTGGTTACAGAACCTACAACATCTCTGATATAAAGCTGTACGACTTCCTTACCAGCTACACCACTAGAGTTCGTTACATCCACAGAAACCTTCAAAGTCTGGTCACCAGTCAGTTTCGGACTAGAGATAGTCAAGTTGCTGTAGTCAAATGACGAGTAACTCAAACCATAACCAAACGGATAAACTGGCTCATTTGGAATGTCTAGATAATTAGATCTAAACTTTTGGAACCATTTGCCTTCTGGCAATGGTCTTCCAGTGTTTTTATGATTGTAGTAAATTGGTACCTGACCAACATTTTGAGGGAATGTTGCACTCAACTTTCCAGATGGGTTCACATCGCCAAACAATACATCTGCAATGGCATCTCCCGCTTCACTACCCGCAAAGAATACATTCAAAAGTGTTGGCAGGTTTTCAGCTTCCCATCTGATAGCCAACGGACGGCCAGAAAGAATAACCGCAACAACAGGCTTTCCTGTCTTCAATAAAGCCTCCATCATAATACGTTGATTTTCAGGAATCTCAATATTCGACATACTAGAGCTCTCACCAGTAGACTCAGCAGCCTCACCGATTATTGCCACTACTACATCAGATGATTTAGCTACTTTCAGCGCTTCAGCTAGCAATGCTTCTTCTGAACGCTCATCTCTATTTGTTGGCTTACCGAAAATACTGATACGAGATTCCAAGTCCGCATCTGGAACCACATTACAGCCTCTGGCATATTGAATAGAAGCATTCTCGCCTACTGCATTTTTCAAACCCTGGATAATTGATACTGATTTTTCAAAATCACCAGCTACAGACCATGTTCCGGCCATGTTTTCGATGTTAGTAGCCATTGGACCAATCAAAGCAATTTTACCAGACTTTTGAAGAGGCAATACACCTTCTTCGTTTTTCAACAACACGATGGACTCAGCAGCTATATCTCTAGCTACCTGACGATTAGTCTCCGTGAAAATCTCAGTCTTTGCTCTCTCCAAATCACAATACTTATATGGATCATCAAACAAACCAAGCTTGAATTTAGCTTCCAAAATTCGTCTACATGCTGCATCCACCTGAGCTTCAGTCACCAACCCTTTTTCAATGGCTTTCTTAGTTTGGTTAAGCAATGCATCACTCACCATGTCCATATCAATTCCTGCATCCAATGCGCGAGCAGCTACAGCCAATGTATCACCGATACCATGGTCCATCATTTCATTGATGCCCGTGTAATCTGTTACCACAAACCCATCAAAACCCCATTGGTTTCTCAACACTTCGGTCATCAACCATTTACTTCCTGTGGCTGGAACACCATCTACCTCATT
>CAXEKM010000531.1:0-4100 GCA_963996645.1 uncultured Marinoscillum sp. | reverse complement strand
TTTATAAGGAATAAGGAATGTGACACGTGAATCCCTTGCATCTACGAGAAGTACTTAGTATGAATCATGCGTAATGTCCCTAGCCGTATCCCTCATGGGTTTTGAGGCTCTCTCGTGTTTTTTGAATTCAGTGTTTCTCTCTCGTTTTCAGTTGGTTAGTGTGGCAACTTTGTCTTGTAATTAAAACACAAAGAAACCATGAAAACTATATTCACAACATTCGCACTAGTAGTATTAGCATCAGTAGCATTCGGACAAGACCTTTCTCTTAGAAGCTACATCGAGCAAACAGAAGTAGGACCAAAAGTTGGGTCAGCCTTAGGTTACAACACCAAATCAGGAATTGAAGTAGGAGGCTTTTTCCAAAAAGCAGTAGACGGAATGTCACCAGAAGGAGCAACTCCATGGAACTACGAAAAAGAATTTTACGGAGCTTATTTCACTTATCCAGTAGTTGATGGATACTTCTTCGATCTAGGCTTTAATGTAAGAACTGGAGTTAGCAACGGAGAAAACTTCATCATCACTCCAAGTTTGTTGACCAGTGTGTCACCGATCAAACAAGTTAAAGTGGGTGCAGGTCTTGGTGTACGTGCCATGAGACCTACCGTACAGGGTACAATCACTATCCGATTGAACGCAGGAAGCAAAGGCGGTTTATTAGCATCTAAATAATTGGTTGGACATTTTAAAACAGATAAGACAATGATAAGCGCAATAAACTATACCCTAAGTCCAGCAACGATCTTCCCAGTATCAATCGATAAGATCATAGAGCCAACATTGACTACACCCTATGTGAAGTACGATAGAAGTAGCAACTACCTAATGATAAAAGGAACCTCAACAAGAGAGAACATGGAGTTGTTCTATGACAAAGTGTTGAGAGAGTTCAAGCAGAATATTAAGGAAATGAATACGGGCGTATTGCACTTGAATTTCAAGACGTTCAATACCTCGACAGCAAAAGTATTATTTGACCTGTTCAGAAACTTGCGTGATGCACAAAATGCAAGTCACCGAGTAGCCATCCAGTGGGATGTATATGATTCGGAGGAGGATATGATAGACACAGCAAGAGACTTTGCTGAGTTATTTGATCTGAAGATCAGAATAAAGTAAGTGTTTTAATATATAGTTTCATGGTGATATGGCCGGCCACGTGAGTGGTCGGCTGTTTTTTTGTCCTAGTACTTGATCTTAATTGATCCAGTTTCACCTTGTATGTCATGAGCAATCAAACGGATAATTATTCGATCTTCTTCTGGGGTCCAGCCTTTGATCTTAATGCCAGGATTATTGGATTCAAGTTCAATTGGTTCTTTGGATGTCATCAGCGTAAGTTTTTGGTCTCCATACCAACAGATATCAATCTTGGTTTCAGCTTCCTTATGTTGGATTTCTAATATGTTTGAAGTGGTATCGTGCCATACTACGTTGGAAATAATTCGATCTCCAAGTTCCAATTTCAACACATAGTTCTTTTGAAGGAGAGGAGGCAGATACAGAAATCCATAACCCTGGTCTTCAAAGTATGCTGCTATGGGTTCATTGTTGAGAGAAGCTTTGGATAGGTGTTCCCCAGCCTTGAGTTTAATTTTCAGAACCAAATTTGACAAAGTGTGTCCATTGTAGATTTTATCTGGCATGTCAGTATTATCCAGCTCTAGTCCACCTTCTATTTCAGTGATTTTGGTGTATTTGTTGTATAGCCATTGTGAGTGCATTTGAGCTGTATTCTTTGCGCAATAGCGGTCTTCGCTGGACTGAACTTTTTGATAGTACTCAGTCCATTTATTGGTGATTTCTTCCTGGCTTTCTTGATCATTAAAAAGCAGGTTTGGCCAATGCGTTTCAATGTAATCCGTTGGTTGATCTTCTAAAGCTGTTTCAGGTAGTTTGCCGGGAGCAGACCATAAGTTGCCATAATTGTAGCGATTCATCACATGTACTGAATGGTCAAAACCACCGCCATTATCTTCTTTTGGAGGATTGCATTCTGGGATTTGGGTGAAATCGGTGTTAGCGAAACGAACACCAAATTCGCCTAAGACAGAACCTAAACTGTAGGCGCCATCCGGGTTCCAATAATAGCTGTAAGCACATGGTACGAAACTCTCCGGAAAGGAGTGACCATTATCTGTAGAAATGCCATATTGATTCATGATGCGAACGAAGCATTTTACATGATTACGTATTTCTTCTTCAGGCCAGGGATGATCGTCCACGGTATTGTACCATTCGGCACGTCTGCGCTTACCTTCTTCGGGCCAAAATTCATGTCCAACACCATGTAAGCCAAATTCCAGATGACTGCTGACCCCTTTAACATATTCCATCATTTCCTCCTGAAGGTCTGAAATGTTTTCAGTGTTATCCCATTTTTCCCGCATATACGTTGTGGAAGGGAAGTCACCCAGAAAATTCTCACGATCCATTTCTCCAAGTATAAAGAGTCCCTGAAGTCGTACACCAGCTCTTTTGGCAAGATCTACTACGGCCTTGTAATCTTCCAATGTCATGTTTCTGCTCAGGCCTGTTCTATACGGGCCGTATCCTCCTTGACCTTCGTCATGACCTTTTATCCAGCCAAGGTCATCAATAGCAATAGCAAATGGTCTGGGAAATATGATTTTACTCATCTTAATCAATTAGTGTTTTGATGCTTCGGGTATACTTCTATAAGCAATGAATTCTTAAATGCTTTTTTGATGAGATTGTTAGCCTTACTTACCTCACCAATATTCTCATTGTTAATATAATCACGCACAATATACGTCTCGTCACGCAATCCTCGTAACTCAATTTCCTGCTTCCATTCTTCGGCATAAAATGCATAATGCAGCGTGTCACCTTTTTGGATGACATGTGTTTCTGGTAGGTCATAGCCAATGTCATATAGCCCACCCAGGTATGTTTCCTTGGACAGCATTTTATCATTGTAGAGTTTAAACCACTTTTTCCAAATCAGCTCATCGTCAGGAGTCAGGGCTGGGATTGCTTCATCAGATACTGTGTTAGCTTTCGGCCAGACGAATTTGGTTCCTAACACAGCACCAATGCCAAAGGAGCTGGCAAAATCATTGCCGTTATCACTCAGCTCAACATGGTCTCCATAGTACGCGGTTTTCGGGATTAGTGCCTTGTAGGTTTTGCCCTTGTGACGGATTTGCCAGGAAGAAAGTGGGTCTGAAGAAACCGACTGATTCATAAATGGCATGTTGAAGAAGCTCATGCAGGTACCACATGGGCAATTTTCCACCACAGCATGCGGATTGATACTGAGGGCCTTATCATAAATTAATTGAAAGAACTCTGGAAGTTTCTCTGGTGCGTGATGAGGGTCTTCTAATCCACTTTCGGGGTTATGATCTGGTGCTACTGCATTCATGTGTTGGCCGTCAAGTTTCAGCCCATCAAATCCCCAATCATTCATGAACATATTTACTACTTGCCGAGTGTGTTCTTGCGTGACTGGGTTTGTAGGACTCAGGTAATAAGCATCCCACCAGGTGATGTATTGTGGAGACCAATCTTCCATGTATAGTCTTGCTTCAGGATGTTCCTGGAGTATTTTGCTGCCAGGGTCAGCTGCCAATGGAGCCCACCATAGCTTGGCTTTTAGTCCTGCGTCGTGTACTTGATTGACAAATTCCTTCATTTGAGCATCTCCACTAGGAAATTTGTGGCTATTCAGATGCCAGTTACCTTCTGCAACCTGGTAACCATCGTCTAATACTGCCCATTTGATGCCGAATTCTTTCACTTTAGGCAAAGTGGCTAATACTTCGTTCAGGTTAAACTTTCTTCCATATCCCCAGGCACACCAGATGGGTTCGAAGGCAGCAGGCTCAGGTTCGGGCATTTCAATGCCTTGACGCTGCATAAACTCTGAGTATTTGCGCAATCCATTGTAATAATCTCCCTGATGGATAGCTACAAAAGAGGGTAGGGCTTCAATAGATTCTCCAGGTGATAAATAGAATGGGTAGTCAAAATCTTGTTGGATACTGATGGTTACATGCTTATCATATTTCTTCAACTCTGTTGGAAGTGAAATCAGTTTGGGTGTCATTGCTGTATGGCCAATAGTTATGCCA
>CAXEKM010000530.1:0-5099 GCA_963996645.1 uncultured Marinoscillum sp. | reverse complement strand
TTGATGAAAACGATGCGGCTCTAGTTAAAAAACTAGGACAGGAAGTGGTTAAGAACAAGTACGGTAACCTTTTCCAAATGTATGAGAAGATCGTAGATCAAAACCCATACGAGACACCAATGATGATCTATCCTGCTGTACACTATACAATGGGTGGTGTTTGGGTTGATTACGACTTGATGTCAACTATTCCTGGGTGTTTCGTTACGGGAGAAGCAAACTTCTCTGATCACGGAGCAAACAGACTTGGAGCATCTGCATTGATGCAAGGGCTTGCTGACGGATACTTTGTATTACCATACACAATTGGTAACTACTTATCTAATGATATCAGAACCGGCAAAATTTCTACTGATTCTCCTGAGTTCGACGAAGCTGAGAAGAAAGTAAAAGAGCAAATTGATCAATTGATCAACAACAAAGGCTCTAAGTCAGTAGACCACTTCCACAAGCGTCTGGGTAAGATCATGTGGGACAAAGTAGGTATGGCTAGAAATGCTGAAGGCTTGAAAGAAGCTGCAGCTGAGATCAAAGAATTGAGAGCTGAATTCTGGAAAGAAGTATCTGTACCAGGTACAGCTGAAGAATTTAACGAAGAATTAGCGAAAGCTATTCGAGTGGCAGACTTCCTTGAATTGGGAGAATTGTTTGCGAAGGATGCACTACACAGAGAGGAATCTTGTGGTGGTCACTTCCGTGAAGAATATCAAACTGAGGAAGGTGAAGCACTTAGAAGACCTGAATTCCAGTACGTAGCTGCGTGGGAATACAAAGGTGAACCAAGTGATGCGGTACTTCATAAAGAAGAATTGAAGTACGAAAACATTGAAGTTAAAGAAAGAAGTTACAAGTAAAAACCAGTTGGTTTAACAATAAATTATAAGATTATGGATCTTAAATTAAAAATATGGCGTCAACCAAATGCTAATGCAGAAGGTAAAATCGTAGACTATGACATCAAGGAAGTTTCTCCAGACATGTCATTCCTTGAGATGCTCGATGTGTTAAACAATCAATTGGTAGAAACAGGTGAGCAACCAGTTGCATTTGATCACGACTGTAGAGAAGGTATCTGCGGTATGTGTTCATTGCAAATCAATGGTAAGCCTCACGGACCAGACTCTGCTGTTACTACTTGTCAGTTACACATGCGTAAGTTCAAGGATGGAGATACTATCTACATCGAGCCTTTCAGATCTAAGGCATTCCCTGTGATCAAAGATTTGGTAGTAGACAGAAGTTCATTTGATAGAATACAGCATGCTGGTGGATATGTTTCTGTAAACACTTCAGGTAATACTCAGGACGCGAATGCAATTCCAATTAACAAGGATGATGCGGACAAAGCGTTTGATGCAGCAACATGTATTGGATGTGGAGCTTGTGTAGCAGCATGTAAGAATGCTTCAGCCATGCTATTCGTTTCTGCGAAAGTTTCTCAATACGCACTACTTCCTCAAGGACAGGTAGAAGCTAAGAGAAGGGCTGAGAACATGGTAGCTCAAATGGATGCTGAAGGCTTCGGTGCCTGTACCAATACCGGTGCGTGTGCAGCTGAGTGTCCGAAGGAAATTAGTTTAACAAACATCGCTCGACTCAACCGAGAATATCTCAAATCGAGCCTTTCATAAAATTTAAACCCTGACCGAATCGTCAGGGTTTTTTATTTCTTTTCAAAAAAGCTGATCTTATTGTTATCTTGCACATAAAATCAGCAGCCTGTTGAAAAAATTCTTAATTTTTCTATCAATCGTTTTATTAATTGGAACAGGTTACTTCACTTATGACAAATGGGTGAAGGACGCTAATGTTACCTTGTGGTCATTCGTGCCAAACAACGCCGTTTTGGTTTACGAGTCTTCTTCCCCCCTCAAAACCCTCAAAGAAGTATCAGCTACAGACGTTTGGAAAAATCTTAATTACATACTGCCTGTAGCTAAGATTCAAAACGATCTCGACATCCTGGATACGCTTGCAGGAAAAGGCAACTTCTCGGCATTTTTTGAAGATACTCCTACCCTGATTTCAGTTGACATTACGTCAAGCTCGAGTATTGACTTTTTATTTATCGTAGAAATTCAGAACCTATCTCAACAAAGCTTTATAAGTAAGGCTCAAGCTTATTTTGAAAAACAGGGATACACTAAGCGTACCAGAGAATACGATGGATTTACAATCACAGAATTAGTTGGAAAGATCCCTAATGAGTCCTTCACTTACATCTTCTATAAAAATTACTTCATAGGAAGTTTTTCAGCTTTTCTAGTTGAAGATGCAATTCGCACCATGAGTGATTCTGAGAATCTTGACTTTGAAGCAAGAAACCCAGAACTCCAGCGCCTAACCAAACTTTCAAAGGATCAAGGAAACGTGTATATCAATGCACAACGAATTGGTGATTTGGTAAATGTCACTGCTGCTAACAACACACAAATTGATCTTGGTAAATCTGGGTTTCTTGACCTTAAGATCAGTGAAGATCTAATCAACCTAACAGGCTTCCTGTTTCTAGAAGATGAAAAGGAATACCTTCATAATTTTTCTGGATTAGATGGTGCTGCATTTGACATGTCTGAAATTGTACCAAACAACACCGCGTGGATCTATCACTTTGGAACAACAGACCCATTAAAACTTGGTGAAAACCTGGCATTACACTTCCAAAAAAATCAACCAAAAGTACTTTCTGAGCGTCAACGGATACAAAAAGAATATGATCTGGATGTAAATCACACCTTTACGCTTATCGACGAAGAAATTGGTCTTCTTTCTCTGGAGTCCACTGTGACTGGCAACAGAAATCAACTGATGATTCTGGAAACGAACGACATGGGCGAAGCTCTTCGATTTTTCAACTCCGTTGGGGAGCGTGAAATGCAAGCCACAGGAGACTCTTTATATGCCGAGCAATATGGTGACTACGAAATCAGGAAACTACCTGCCGCCAACTTCCCATATGCTTTGATCGGATCTTTGGCTGGTGAGTACAAAGACTGCTATTATCTTCAGTATAGAAACTACATGATCTTCAGTAATCATCTACAGCAACTCAAGAACCTAACTTTGTCCATTCAGGATGAAGCCACCTGGACAAAATCAATACGTATTAATCGTTTCCTGGAAAAAGGCAACCAGGAGTCCAATTTCAGTTTGTATATCAATACGCCAAGAGCCTGGAATCAAGTACTTAAAGAATTGAAACCAGAGTGGAAAAGCATCTTTGAAGAATATCAATTTTCATTCAAAAACCTGGAATTCATTACCACTCAATTTAGTGCGGTAGACGATAAGTTCTATACAAATGTAAACATCTACCAACCCAACCTGCCGAAAAGGAATATTCCTGATCGTATTGCTGCATTGAAGACTTTAACTGTTGCTGACTATATCACCACCAAACCATATTTGGTACTCAATCACAATGATAGAAGTTATGAAACTTTCATTCAGGACACTACCAACACCATATACCTTGTAGACAAAGACTTTAATGTACTTTGGGACAAGAAGCTAGATGAACAAATCGTCAGTGATGTTAGTCAGATCGATTATTACAACAATGGCAAATTGCAGATGATCTTTACTACCCCTCATCAGGTTCATATTATCGATCGTACAGGTGCTTACATTCCTGAATTTCCAAAGAGCCTTCCGGAGAACCGTGAAATTGAACACTTCAACATCATTGACTATGACAATAGCAAAAAGTATCGCTTTGCAATAGCAGGCAAAAATGGCAATGTATATCTCACAGACAAGAACCTTAAGGTACTTGAAGGTTGGGACCCTATGACTTTCCAGGACCCTCTGGTAATGGCACCTCAACACCTCAGAGTGAATGGAAAAGATGTGATTGTCATACAAGAAACAAGTGGTAAACTGTGGGTATTAACAAGAAGAGGCACCAATTACCCTGGTTTCCCTAAAAACCTGGAAGCGGAAGTTACCAGTCCTGTATTTATTAAAAATGCCAATAGCCTTGATGAAGCTACTGTAACTGTGCTTACCAAAACTGGCGAGCTGATAGAGTTCAATTTAAATGCTCAAATGACAGATCGTGATCAGATTTACAAACCTGGTATCGAGACACAATTCGAACTACTTGAAGACGTGACTGGCGATAGCTATGTTATCGTACGAAAGACTGACAATAAGTACGAGATACTCAACGAGCAAGGAGAATCATTATTCCAGAAAGACTATTTCTCAAAAACTCCTCTCATCACACAATACTATCAATTAGGAAGTGGAGTAGAGTTTATCGTCATGGTCGATACTGGAGGCACTTTCTTATATGTTTATGATCAAAGCGGCAACTTGATTAGTGGCAGACCACTAACTGCCTCATGCCCGGTATCTATCATGCAATATGAAAATGAGTACCAGATTTACAAAGCCGTAGACCGTAATCTGGAACTCATCTCGATCAGTTATTAAACAGTCATTGTTTTCCACTTTCCTCTTCGGAAAAGTATTACACTTACAATTGCTTGTAAAGAATGAGCAAAAGCAATGGTGAAAAACACTCCTGTCGCTTGCCAATCAAGGCTTACTGCCAACCAGTATGCCATAGGAATTTGGATTATCCAGAACACAAAGAAATTAACGATCAGAGGCGTTTTGGTATCTCCAGCACCGTTAAAAGCTTGACTAATCACCATGCCATAAGCAAAGAAGATGTAGCCACAGCAAATGATTTTCAATGCACTCACCCCTATTTCCCGAACTGTATCACTACTAGCATCCACTTCGTGAGCAGATGGACTTTGGTTAAATATCCAAATGATAGGCTCTGCCGCTACGAAGAAGATGACTGCCACGACACCAAGGAAAATCATGTTGTAAAAAGCGGCCTTCCAAACAGACTTCTCTGCCCGTTCAGGAGATCCTGCACCCAGGTTCTGCCCGACCAAAGTTGCCGCAGCGTTGGACAATCCCCATGAAGGAAGAATAGTAAACACAATCACTCGAAAGGCAATAGTATAACCTGCTAATGCCTCGCTTCCAAATAATGCCATCACACGAACCAAAAAGATCCAGGCTGCTGTTTCGATAAGAAACTGCCCCATCCCACCAATGGATACTTTGATTAACTCAAG
>CAXEKM010000529.1:0-3452 GCA_963996645.1 uncultured Marinoscillum sp. | reverse complement strand
GAGTTCGTAGAATTGAACGATCTGGCTCAAGGCAAAGGCTTTGTGGTGTTTGATAGCGTAGAGTTAGTTGTAGGTATCAATGCAGAAGGATGTGCTGACTACACACGTAAGCAGATTGACGAATTGACCGAGTTTGTGAAAAAACCACAGATAGGTGCTAAGGGTCTTGTGTACGTGAAATACAACGAGGACGGTACATTAAAGAGCTCTGTTGATAAATTCTATGACGAAACAGCATTGAAAGCATGGGCTGAGAAGTTTGGAGCTAAGCCAGGTGACTTGATGTTGATTCTTGCTGGAGATACTAGCAAAGTAAGAAAGCAATTAAATGAGCTAAGACTTGAGATGGGAACCAGATTAGGTCTTAGAGATAAAAATACATTTGCAGCTGCATGGGTTGTGGACTTCCCATTATTGGAGTGGGATGAAGAAACAGAAAGATTCCATGCAATGCACCACCCGTTTACGTCACCAAATCCAGAGGATTTAGACAAATTAGCAACAGATCCAGGAGTGGTAAGAGCCAATGCCTATGACATGGTGGTGAATGGAGTTGAGTTAGGTGGTGGTTCTATCAGAATTCACGATCGAGACATTCAGTCTTCTATGTTTGATGCACTTGGATTCACCAAAGAGGAAGCTCAAGAGCAATTCGGATTCTTGATGAATGCATTCGAATACGGAGCACCTCCACATGGTGGTATCGCTTTCGGATTTGATAGGCTGTGTGCTTTGTTTGGTGGTCAGGATAGTATCAGAGATTTCATCGCCTTCCCGAAAAATACATCAGGAAGAGACGTGATGATCGATTCTCCTTCATTAATAGACGGTGCGCAGTTGGAAGAGCTTCACTTGAAGTTGACTCCAGTATCTAAAAGTGAATAATTTGCTAAATTGAGTAACTCATAGCGTTAGTATATGACTAAGAAATTTCTCCTTTATTCGTCTCCAATTGTCATTTTGTTCATGACAATCTCATTGTTTGAGCCCTGGATTTACAGGAACTTCATTACGAGTGATCAAGTGGATGACCGGCTTAAAGGAGAGCATTTCGATATTATTGCTCACAAAGGGGCATCAGGAATTGCCCCTGAAAATACACTTGCGGCAATTCAGTTGGCACTTGATATGGGAGTCGACATGATCGAAATTGATGTGCGAAACACACACGATGAAGAGATTGTGGTGATTCATGACGAAACTCTTGACAGGACAACAGATGGTACTGGGTTGGTTCATGACTACACATTGGAGGAGATCAAGCAATTGGATGCCGGATCGTGGTTTCCGGGAGCAAAATATGTGGGTGAAAAAGTGCCCACTTTAAAGGAAGTGCTTGATCTGGTCAACGGAAAATGTCAAGTGCTAATTGAAATCAAGCACATGGATCATCCGCACTATCATGATTTTGCTGAGAAATTAATTGACGTGATTCGTGAGGAGAAGAATGGTTACGAATGGATCATTCTTCAGTCTGAAGAGGTAGAATACCTGGAGGCAGCCCATGAATATGACGATCACGTTCAAACTAAGAAGCTCATGATCGGTGAAGATTCCACGCCATTGCTGGCCTTCTATATCGAAACCAAAATGCACCTTGGAAGAGCGAAAGAAGATGATCGCATGAAAGCTTTGAATCCTGAGTTTCACACATTGAGTACTCGCCGTGTATTCAGGATGCATGCCAGAGGTTTTCAGGTGTATACTTATTCACCAAACACAGAGGAGGACATGATAAAAATGCTACACATGGGTGTAGATGGAATCATTACCGATTATCCAGATATTTTGGTGAAAATCAGGAAGGATATCGAAAACCTTTAAAGTCCTTGCAAGGATAGGTTATCTACCTCTGCGGCGATATAACCGAAAGAATCCCAGGCAGGATTTTTCAAGATTCGATCAAATAAATCACGAGCTAAATCTACCTGCCCACTGTAAGAGTAGTAATTGGCAACTCCATATCCCAGCGTTGGATCTATAGAACCATTGTCTTCACGATAAGCATAATCCAAAATGGTCGCTACATTATACACTCCCTTGTGCATTAACAGCTGCTGATGATAGGACGTGTATTCGATGATGTCCATGCGTTTGTTGATTGGCTCTAATAGTTGAGAAGCAGCTGCTTCATTTCCACTTTTCTTATAGGTCATGTAAAACCAATTGGTCGTGGCTACTTTCAAGTCATCATTATCAGCATAAGCCAGGCATTGTTTGAAGGATGATATGGCCTTATCATAATTCCCTTTCAGGTAGTAGGCTATTCCAAGATGGTACCAGATGTTCCACTTGTTGTTGGTGAGTGGTTTGTTCAATCGATTTGGTAGTCCATCTGGCTCAATGGCATTTTTCACCGGTCTTACATAAAAAGCAGCTTTCTGAAGGTCTTCTATTGCTTTGTCAAATTCTCGAGTGGTGATATATCGATGACCTCTATGACGTAGAAGTTTGTAGGAGTTAGGGAATAAATCCAGTCCAACAGAATATATGCGAATAGCATCCTTATATCTACCAAGGTAACCTAATCGACGGCCGTACCAGATAATGTTTTCCAGGCTGTCTGGCTGAGATTCGTAATTTTTACGAGCTATGTCTAGTTGAGCTTCACGCTGTTCGAGTGTGCGTTCGGACATAGCTTTGGAAGGTAAGATCATTCCTGATAAAGAAATGACCTGATTCGGATCGGTAGCTGGTGCATCAAAATCCTGTACGGACTCTTCCGTTTGTTGTCCTTGACTGCTTTGAGTTTCCAGACAACCTGTTGCAGAGACCAGTATCAGTAAACCTATGGCGAGTGGTTTTTTCATTAGCGTGCTGGGTTCTGCCTCAATTTATCCAAAAAAAGGGAATCAATCCCAATTTGGATAACCAGGTTGTACGATTTCTCCTTCTTCTTCCTTCGCTTTTTTCACCATTTCTCTCACGTCTTTCAGTAATTCTTTGGCATCATATACGATCCCATCTTTGATGGTATATTTCACTCCACCAGCTCTGATCACCTCATTGTCTTCAGTCAAGCGAATAGCTCCGGTGCCATACAGTACTTTTAAATCTGCTAGCGGGTTCTCTTCTACGATGACCAGGTCAGCCATTTTTCCAACCTCGATCGTTCCGATTTTATCTTCCATTCCAAGTGCTTCAGCACCCATAAGTGTTGCTGATCGGATGACTTCCAATGGATGAAAGCCTGCCTCTCTCAGTAATTCCAATTCTCGGATGTAAGCAAACCCATACAATTGATAGATGTAGCCACTATCTGATCCTGTAGTCACACGGCCACCTCTATTTTTGTATTCGTTGACAAACTGCATCCAGATCTTGTAGTTGTTTTTCCAGGTTACTTCCTGCTCGGTTCCCCAGGAGTGCCAGTAAGAACCATGTGAAATTTTGCTTGGTGAATAGAACTCCCATTGTACTGGAAGAGTAAAGTCCTCATGCCATTCAGCTCT
>CAXEKM010000528.1:0-8438 GCA_963996645.1 uncultured Marinoscillum sp. | reverse complement strand
GCTAACATTGGTGATGCTATGAAGCGTATACCAGGTATCACCATGCAGAGTGATCAAGGTGAAGCTAGAAATATCATCATTCGAGGTTTGGCTCCACAGCTCAACTCCGTAATGATCAATGGAAACAGGATTCCATCTGCGGAAGGAGATAACAGGAACATACAAATGGACCTTATTCCTTCAGATATGATTCAGTCCATTGAGGTAAACAAAGCGATCACCCCAGATATGGATGCAGATGCTATTGGTGGTTCTGTAAACCTTGTGACTAGATCTAATCCATCTGGAGAACGTATCTCCGGCACCTTGGCTAGTGGTTACAATGCACTTTCACAAAAGCCAATCTGGACAGGTGCGCTGATTTATGGAAATCGTTATTTCAACAATAAATTAGGAGCTGTTGCTTCACTATCGTATAACAATCACAATTTTGGTTCGGATAATATCGAAGCAGAATGGACTGAAGGTGATGATATCGACGCCTATATAGAGGAGTTCCAAATCAGAGCTTATGAAGTACAGCGTGTGAGAAGAAGTGCTTCATTGAATCTAGATTACAAATTCAACGAAAGTCACAAAATTTATTTGACTAGCATGTACAACTGGAGAGATGACTGGGAAAACAGATACCGCATGGTATTGAAAGATATCGGCGAACCTGATGCTGATGGAGTTTCATTCGTGGAAACCATCGAAAGACAAACCAAAGGAGGTATCGACAATGATCGCGTAAAAAACCACCGTTTGGAAGATCAGCGAGTGAGAACCTTTACACTAGGTGGTGAGCACCTTCTTGGCAAAGCTGAATTGACCTGGATGGGATCAATGTCCAAAGCATCTGAAGAAAGACCAAATGAACGATATGCGCAATACACAGCAGAGCCAGAAGTGGAAATTGATGGTGAAGATGAACCACAAGGAATGTTGTTCTATCAAAACCTTTCTGATACTAGAAAACCGATATTCACTCCAGCACCTGGCGATGGATTCTCATTAGCTGGAAATGACTCTGGATTGACTGGATTATCCCTTTTCGAAGTAGATGAAATCACTGAACAGGAGCAATACACTCAAGAAACAGACATCAATGGTAGAATCGACTTGAAAGTACCATTAGCACAGCGTGGATTCTTAAAATTTGGAACTCGATTCAGATCGAAAGAAAAAGAGCGTAACAATTCATCCTTCTACGAATACAGCTTCCTTAATGATGAATTTGAAACACTGGACCAAACTCCACAAATGAACAAGACAGATGATGGATTCCTTCCTGGAAGTCAATATCAGGCAGGATCTTTTGCCTCTAGTGAGTGGTTAGGTGGATTGGATTTAACTAACGCCAATCGCTTTGAGCAAGAAGACAAACCAGATGAGTACCTCGCACAGAATTACCTGGCCAACGAGACTATAGTAGCAGGATATGTAATGGCCAAATATGATATCACATCAGCATTATCTACTACACTAGGTGTGAGGGTTGAAAATACATCGTTAGAATACACTGGTAATGAAGTAGAAAACGAAGAAGATTTTGTTAGAGAAATTACCAATAGCGATAGCTATACCAATGTGCTTCCTGGTGTTCACTTCAAGTACAATGCTACTGAGAACCTCATCTTAAGAGCTGCATGGACAAACTCTCTAGCGAGACCAAACTACTATGATCTAGTACCATATGTAGACAACAGACCTGACGATGAGGAGATCTTCATGGGTAATCCTGAGTTAGAAGCTACTACTTCCATGAACATCGACTTCATGGCTGAGAATTACTTCGAAACGATCGGTTTGATATCCTTCGGTTATTTCTACAAAAATGTGGATGGTTTCATCTATGTACAGGCAACTGAAAATGCAGATGGATTTGATATCTATCAACCACAAAACGGTGGAACAGGAACAATCAATGGTATCGAAACTTCTTTCCAGAGACAATTGGATTTCCTTCCTGGAGCCTTGAAAGGTCTGGGTATCTACTTAAACTATACCTACACTAACTCAAGTGCAAGTGGTGTAGCTAACGAAGATGGTGATTTAAGAGAAGACCTGGGATTGCCAGGAACAGCTAAGAACCTTTTCAACGGATCACTGTCATTTGAAACAAAGAAGTTGATAGTGAGAGCTTCATTGAACTACTCCGGTGACTATGTTGACGAAGTAGGAGGAGATGCCTTCTCTGACAGATACTATGACAAGCAGTTGTTCCTGGATGTGAACGCCTCATATGCTTTCACTAAGAACTGGAGATTCTTCGTAGAAGGTAACAATTTGACTAATCAGCCACTGAGATACTATCAGGGAACAAAAGATAGAACCATGCAAATGGAGTATTACAATGCTCGATTCAATGCAGGTGTGAAATTTGATCTGTTCAACAACAAATAAAAAGATAAGAGGCATTCGAGATACTTACCGAATGCCTCTACCTAAAACTTATAATTAATGAGATATTCATACAGCATACTAGTGGTTGGTCTTTTGGCATCTTGCATGTCCAAGCAACCAGAGAATGCCACCATAAAACCCATTTACGTTACAGACTCTGTCACTTATGATAGCGACGATCCTGCCATTTGGATCAACAGAAAAGATCCCGCAAACAGTTTGATTCTTGGTACGGATAAGCAAGAACATGATGGAGGAGTTTATGCTTTTGACTTGAAAGGCAATCTACTGACAGACCGTAAAGCTTATCCTTTGGACAGACCCAATAACGTAGATCTAGCTTATGATTTCGTACTGAACGGAGACACCATTGATGTCGCAGTAGCTACTGAAAGAGGCAAAGGTCAGATTCGAGTATTTAGTGTACCAGATCTACTACCGGTTGACAATGGTGGAATCAAAGTTTTTGAAGATGACAGTCTAAACAACCAGGTGATGGGCGTATCACTTTATAAGCGGGCGGCAGATAACAAACTATTTGCTATAGTCAGCAGAAAAGAAGGAACTGCCAACGTTGACAATTACCTCTACCAATATGAGCTAATGAGTGATTCTCTTGGTGTTACTGGCAAGTTGGTTCGTAAGTTTGGGCAATTCAGTGGCACCAAAGAAATCGAAGCGATAGCCGTAGATGCAGAACTTGGTTATGTCTACTATTCTGATGAGCATTTTGGAGTTCGCAAGTACTATGCGGACCCAGCAAAAGGCAATGAAGAATTGGCTCAGTTCGGATTAACAGGTTTTGCGGATGATCGTGAAGGTATTTCGATCTATAAAACTGGTGCGAAAACGGGCTACATCATCGTATCAGATCAAGGAGCTCATCAGTTTCAGGTTTTCGCCAGAGAAGGTTCATCGGAGAACCCACATCAGCATGAGTTAATCACCACAATTCCCGTGACTGCCATGTCTAGTGATGGATCAGAAACTACTTCGGTAGCATTAGGTCCAGATTTTCCAAAAGGCTTATTTGTGGCTATGTCTGACAACAAGACCTTTGAAATCTACGATTGGAGAGATTTGGAAAAACGAATCTTAAGTAAATAACTTTTTCTCAAATACCTATTTTCTAAAAGGCTTCCGTAAGGGAGCCTTTTATATTAAAAAACAAAGGCTGCTCATCCTGAGCAGCCTTTCATGCAAATCCGCTAGCTAGCGGTCTGCGCCTTAGTGTTATTTATATTCCAACTTCTAAAACTTGCCTGTTTACCCTTAAATTCCCTAAAGGGACAGGTATAAAATAAATTCGACCTTACTTCTTAATCAACTTCCTTGCTGATACTCCATCTGCATTTCGGATCTCCATTAGGTAGATGCTCTCTTTCAGGTTCTCAACGTTCAGCTCAATCTCATTGGAGAATGATTGCTCTGTGATGACTGTCCCTTTCAAGTCTATGATACGAATTGAGGCTTCACCAGCTACCTGCACATTCACAAACCTTGTTGCCGGGTTAGGGTAGACAGAAAGTTCGATTTCGTCTTCTACTCCAAGAACCTCTGCAATGGAGAATACAACTCCTTCATCTCCCACAGCTGCAGAGATAGTCAATGGAGTGCCTTCTTCATCCATGTCAAACGTAGAGCCCTCCAGGTTCAGATCAATACCTGCCACACCCAGCACCAGCTGATATTTACCTACAGGTATACCCGTAATTTCAAACTTTCCTTCGGCATCTGTAACCACACTGGTCATGACTTCTTCATCTGACACTCTGACCAGAAACACAATAACACCTTCCAGAGGATCACCTTCAAGGATGCGCCCTTGAACTATTCTTCCTCCGCCAGAACTCTGCACAACATTACCTGTAAGGGTGCCTTTACCCGTCATGTTATTAGAAGAATTATTTCTGATCATTTTGATGGTCACATTGTTCAGGTCATAATGTACAAATTGTGCTTTATCAGGTGTACTGCCATTTCCATAATAGGTCATTTTATACTGTTCGATATTTGAAGGAAAAACCCAAAGTGTGTTAAAACCTTTTGAAAGCTCAATGGTAAAATTACCTGATGCATCTAGTTGAGCTTCCGAAAGCCCTCCTCCATATTGATAACCATACACAGTTCCGGCCGTGAAAGGACTGCCACCCTCATTGATCACTTTTCCTGAAACTATGAATGGTCTATGTTTCTCCAGAATCCATTTATGGACAGGGTAGGAGCCGGGATAATGCCAAACTTGATTAAAATCCCAACCTGCATCCTGATATGTATTGATGTCTTTTAGTTGTTTTTGCGTTTTAGCCAAAGCTCCCGCCTGGCTCTCTTCAGTTCCAGTTTCGGTTTGCCAAAAACTGTTAGTTATTTTTGCTATAGGAAAACCTGAAGAGAATTTTTCAATAGGTGAAAAGGAGTAACAGTTTGATATTGTACCAAGATTACTTGTAACCAGATGAGAGCTGGAATAGCTGTCTCGTAGTTCTCCAGAGTTAAAATGAACAGCGGGATTATTCGTAACTGAAAATGAATTCAAGACGATATTATTATTATAACAGGCTAAACCACCGTGAGATTGAACATTTGATGACATAGTGGAGTATGATTCTTGAATTTGACCCTTATTTAGATACACAAATCCCGACGTTTCAGATCCACTTGTTACTCCAATTGAACCGTAAGATTCGCATAATGCTATAACACCAGTGGCTTCATTTTCATGAACAAAACTTCCAATTGCAACCGCACCAGAAGTTGAAGTACTCAATATCAAGTTGATTGTTGTATTTTCAATTCTTCCTTTATTATACATTGCAATTCCACTCATGTTAACAGCCTTTTCTCTTGCGGTATTTAAAGTCATACTACCATTTACTGAGCAGTTATTCACAATGGCATTTTCATTAATTCGGTGAACAAGTCCAGATGCACTGACGCCTCCGTCACTAGCTGAGAGAGATAGGTTCAAATCGATTATAACATTGTCAATTCTTCCACCATTTCCCAGCGTACCAACGAACCCAAAGAATGAACTACCTCCAAAAATTCTTCCATTATAACTACAATTTTCAACTACCCCAAAGCATTGTTCAGCGAGAATACTGAAGCCACCAAAACTACTTCTGGAAGCCTGAAAATCATTAACAATTTGGATATTACTTATTGTGGCACCGGCGGAGATTGTGTTGAATAAGCTTGAAAAAATTCTAAAATTCCCAGATCCATGTTCGTAGTTTTCCAGCTTAAATTCATTTCCATTGTAGCTTCCACCAAACGTAGTAATTTCACTTAATAATGCTCCTTCAAAATTAATATCCGCAGTTTGTCGGAAATGACTTGACCAATCATCTGGACTCTGTGTAAGATCCATGAAATCACGACTATTTGCAATTAAATATGGATCAGTCTCTGTTCCGGCACCACCGCTGTATGGTTGGTTATAGACATATGAAACTGATCTTGCTTCATTTCCATTGCCCGCCGCATCAAATGCCACATTTTCTGAAATACTTATAATGACTTCACCAAGCGCAGAAGGTGCAATTTCAGCTGTGTATGCAGAATTGCTACCTGCAAAATTAGACTTAGTTCCATTAGTGACAGCAATATCATCAATCGTAAAGTCCTCTACATCTTCACTAAAAGTAAATGTGAAAGTAATTGGTGAATTGCTTGTTACTGGAGTTTCTGGAACTTCTGAAATAGTCAATGTCGGACGAACACCGTCAAACACAATGGACTTTGAAGGTCTGGTGCGATTCACATTACCAGCCAGGTCAGCAAATCCTTTCAGCCCGAACGTTATTGTTTCAGAAGCCAAAGGGGTAAGCTGGACAGTGTAAACAAAAGAAGAACTGGCGCTAATGGTCCCAAGCGTAGCACCTGTCACAGTCAGGCTATCTGATGGTAATCCGGTGATTGCTTCACTAAATGTCAATGTTACAGTAAACGCAGCTAAAGAATTAAAGGCACTTGCACCATCAAGGGTCACTGTTGGAGCCACATCGTCATAAGTGATGGCAAAAGAACCCGTCTCGGTATTGGTATTTCCTGCAAGATCTTCCACTACGCCTTCTTTCAGACTAAAGCTTAGCTCGCCTTGAGCTGTTGGCGTGATGTCGATAACAAACGTAATGTTATCCTCAGAGGTCGGTTCACTTGCCACAAAGTTACCTTCCACCAGATCGTTTGCTGAGAAAGTCGATAGGTTCACTACTTCATCAAAGGTAAAAGTCACTGGTATAGGGCTAGTGTTAGTAGGGTTATTAGCGATAGAGCTAATGGTAACAATTGGCCCTTGAGTATCAATTGTTATAGGGAAAGTAGCGGCCGCATTAGGATTACCTGCATTATCAGACACTACTCCAGCATTTACTGATACAGAAAGATCTAGAACCCCTGCGTCAGGTATGATAGTTAACTTATAGAGGATCTGACCAAACACATTTTGCGCTTGAAATCCTGACTTACTTCCATTAGTTACATTGATATCGTCAACTGTTATTGTTTCGTTCTGCCCGAGCCCTTCACTGAAAGCGAAATACGCATCAAAAGAACCATTGGCGGTGGTAATGGGCTGTCCAGACAGAGTTGTCATATTAACAGTTGGGGCTTGATCATCGAAAGTGATGTCAGCAGGTGTTGCGGCTGTATTGCCATTGCCAGCATAATCCAGCACCTTATTAGCTTCCAGATTAACAGTGACCACAACGCCAGCGGTAGAAGTAGAACCATCCACGGGGCTGTCTGGAGTAATTCGAACTGTATAAATAGTATGGTCGGTAGTGCTAATATCTAAAACAGTTCCGTTGGTTATGGTCAAACTGTCTGCAATCAAAGCAGGCACTGCTTCCCTAAAAGTAACTGTAGCTACAAGCGGGCTAATATTAGTAATGCTTGTGGCAGAAGTGATTCCCACAGTAGGAGCAGTCACATCGTATACCATCTGCAAGACTTCTGATGCCTCTGTATTCGCATTTCCCGCGAGATCTTCTACTACTTCGGCAGGTAGTTGAATGCTCAATGCACCCTCTGCTGTAGGAACCACATCCATGCTATACGTTAAACTATCTGTTGTAGTCAGGTTATCAATAGAGGTTACATTGGTGGTAGCCAGATCAGTACTTTCCAATCCAATGGTCTTTTCATTGAAAACGATTTGTACGGGAATAGCTGATAAATTGGTCGTGTCATTACCCACAGGAGCAATAGACGTAATAGTAGGTGCTGTGACGTCATATGTAATGGTTACAGATGCTTCCAAATTGTCATTACCAGCAAGATCAGTAAATACCCCTGCAGGGATCGTTACCGTAACTTTCTGATCTTCTAGTCCATCTTGAAGAGGTATAGCCAGAATGTAATAGTTATCAGCTGTCGCATAGGACAGACCAGTCGTGCCCACAGCAGTGCCTGAGATTGTAATATCCTCTAACACAAAGTTGGAGGATTTATCATTAAAGAAAATTCCTACAAGGAAAGGTTGAATATTTATTGGCCGATCATAAGTAGTAGGGTTAGTTAAGGCTGCATTGAAGAAATAAGGTTGCGGGGACGTCAAGTCTATTTTCAAGTAACCTTCTACAGCTTCGCTTGGATTAGAGTAAAGGTCTATGGCTATAACAGAAACCGTATATTCACCTTCAATTAGTTCTTGAGAAATTGGAAATGACCAGGTGGCACCATTGACGGTAGCATCACCTAAATATTCGCCATTTACAGACACACGAATGGTAGCATCAGGATCATTAACTGTACCTGTGATGATAGGGGTTAGATTTTTAGTATACAACGTATCAATAGTAACTGTAGGTGCCGTAAGATCAATGGTCAGCTCATCAGTTGTAGCATCTGTGCCAGTATTGTTGGCCTCATCTGTAGCTGAAACCACTACGTCATATATACCTTCGGCAAGTGAGGTCAGCGTATTGTCTGCCAATGTCCATGTGTTTAAACCACTATTTATAGTTGGGGTAGTTGTCTGGCCATTTACCGTTACGCTAATTGTGGCTGTCTCATCATCAATTGTTCCGCTTAATTCCGGTGTCTGGTCG
>CAXEKM010000527.1:0-16508 GCA_963996645.1 uncultured Marinoscillum sp. | reverse complement strand
ACGCTCAGCTACTTGCCTGACAAATTCCGAAACTTTTGCCTCATCGATTTGTGCAAACAATGAAGTGCTAATGAAAAATACAGCTAATAAACTGACCCCTTTTCTAATCATTCTCTCAATTTTTATTATCCTTTTTCAAAGATGATACGTTTTATCAGATATTAAACCCAAATTATGCATTAAAGCATAATTTACCCGTTGGGCTGACGATTCGCTAAAAGGCGAATGTCAGGTCGGTCCGCCGCAGCGGTTACCCCATGACGTAAAGTCAGGGTGTGACAAGCAAAGCTTCGTCATCACCTGACAAAAAATTCTTGATTAAAGAATTATTTCGTCAATATTCAATTGAATATTACGGGTTAAAACTCAATAATCGGGCCACCTTGATTTTAATGTTAATCTGTTCAATTAATTTTATGGCATGAGATCATTGGTGATATTTTTTGCAACCGCCTTATTATTTACCTTCTGTAGTACTCCAGAAGAATTCAAATTTGATGAATTAACGATCGTCACTAAAGATTCCGAAACATTGGGTCAATGGTATTCCAAAAACTTTGGTTTTATGGACAGCAAAGATCACTCGCTGCTTTACCATGATAATTTAACTATTAAACTCATTCAAAACACGGAAGCAAAACATCGTGACTCAGTTGAGAATGCATACAATGTCAACTACCTTCCAGGAATTTTTAAATTCGGATTCAAAACCAATCAATTTGATGGGCTGGTGGAACATCTGAAAAAGAATGGAGTAGAGTTTCGTGGTGGAGTGATGCAAGACACCATACTCAACAGGCGAATGATTCTAATCAAAGACCCTGAAGCAAACTATATCCAGCTATTCGAAGACAATGGTCAAGACAAATTAAAGCCCTATTTCATCAGTTTAATTACAGAAGACATTGGTGGCCAGGAAAAGTGGTACCAGATGAATTTCCCATTGGATAGAACACACGTATTTGACCGAGAAAACCCAGAGGTATTCATCCGAGTTCTTGGTGGAGATGAAGTAGCTATTGAATTGATTCAGCCTGAGGAAATGGATATACAAAAGGAACTCGACTATTCTCAAATTACTGGATTTTACTCCATTTCCATTACTGGAGCAGGAGTTGCTTTTGAGAAAGATGCCGAGGGTAACCTGATCTACAACACGCCCAAAAACTAAACTCTTTGGGCTTGTAAATGATTCTCAATTAAATACTCTGGAACCTCCTGATGAAAGGTGAGTAAAACAATATGTTCGCTTACCTTTTCAATCTCGGTGTAGTCACCAAACTTTTTATTTAGCCCTTTAACCAGAGAAATGAATAAGTCGATCAGATTGCGATCCGACTTGTAAAGTAATTCCAGCACATTTTCAGCCTTCCAATTGTAGACAAAGCGTGGCGGATAGGCATTAGGAATATGATTAGTAACCGTTTCGTGTACTCGATCCAATTTAGTTACCGCTTCTTTGGTAGAATTCATCCCACGGTAGAACACTCCATAAACTTTTGGCGAATACTCCACACACCAGTGCTCTCCAAACTCGTCAAATAATTGACTGAGCTCTATACCCAGGATATTAGCTGATAAGACGAATAACTCAATACTCTGTACTTCGTCTATATCATCTCTGATTCGCGTACCATAACTGTAGTCTTCTCCCAGACCAGCGGCCATTGTCACCTGCGTCCAGGCATCCTCACCGTGATACTTGGTTATTGTCTCCTCGAGACAATAGTGAATAGTTCCTTTCATGATTATGTCGATGGTTTGTTGATAGGTTGCTAACTATGAGCATGTTACAATATCCGACACAATTCGTTAGAATCAAAACTTATCCGTTTGTAATCGGCTATTCCACTCGGTTAAGAACCGAATCAGGGAAGTATTTGTTTGTCAATGCCACCATTTCATCTCCTTTGACAAACATATCAATGGTGATATCCTCAGTATGTGAGACACCACAAGCACCTAAAAGTTCCAACACAGCATGAATGGTGTTGTGATGAAACTTGTACACTCGCTCAGCTTTATCTTCCACCACGAGTCCTTTCGTAAGCATTTTATTAGTAGTGGCCACTCCTGTCGGACACGTATTATTATTGCAACGAAGTGCCTGGATACAACCTACAGAGAACATAAAGGCTCTTGCCGAATTGCAAATATCTGCACCAAGTGCACGCATTCTTAGAATAGAAAAAGCCGTGAGCACTTTGCCACTAGCAATGATTTTTACTTCCTTCCTAAGGTTGTGCTTAACCAGTGTTCTATTCACAAAAATCAATGCTGGCTCTAAAGGCAAACCCACAGAATCAGAGAACTCCAATGGTGCAGCACCTGTTCCGCCTTCAGCACCGTCTACCGTGATGAAGTCTGGCCAAATCTGCAGTTCCACCATTTTCTCAACCAAAGCAATGAACTCCTCTGTTCTACCTACACACAACTTAAACCCTACGGGCTTCCCTCTTGACAAGTCTCTTAGCTGTTTGATAAAATGAAGCAAATCTTCCGGCCCATGAATGTCTCTATGACTTGGAGGAGAGATGATTGTAGTATGAGGCTGTACGCCACGTATCTTGGCAATTTCTTCATTGTTCTTAGAAGCAGGAAGTACTCCACCATGCCCCGGCTTAGCACCTTGAGACAACTTAATCTCTATCATTTTCACTTCAGGAAGTGCTGCTTTTTCAGCAAACTTGTCTGGATCAAATCCCCCATCTTCTCTTCTACAGCCAAAATAACCTGTACCAATTTGCCAAACCAAATCTCCACCTTGCTGATGATAATGAGAGATAGAACCCTCTCCAGTGTTATGATAGAAATTTCCTTTTTTCGCTCCAAGATTTAGCGACATGATCGCATTCTTACTTAGAGCTCCATAACTCATGGCGGAGACATTTAGCACGGATGCACTATAAGGTTGACTGCATTCTGTACTTCCTATCGTGACTCTTGGAAATTCCTTGACTGGTGGTTTGGCATACATGGAATGTCTAATCGCCTCATAATGATCATTATTGATTTCCAATTGTGTACCAAACGGATGCGTATCATTCACCCCTTTCGCTCTTCGATAAACCAGCGCTCTGTGATTGCGACTAAATGGCTTGCCATCTGTTGTTCTTTCTATGAAATATTGCTGAATTTCCGGGCTAATGGATTCAAAGAAGTATCTAAAATAGCCTAATAATGGAAAATTTCTAAGGATGGTATGGCCCGATTGGAACCTATTATAAAAACCAATAAGAGCGAGCGGACCCAATACCGTATAGCTCCACCACCATCCTGGAAAATAATATCCTAAAACCCCAACAGTGATTAGTATGATCGGAGTGAGAATGTAAAAAGTATGTCGCATATTGAATGAATTTCAAACAATATACGAAGCATTTAGAGTATTACAATGTTTCGATTTTTTAACCTATTGCATTTGCAACAGCCTCGACATTCTTCTTACTATTCCCGATAAAGATCTGACCATCAATGATAAATACAGGCCTTTTCAAGAAAGTATATTCTTCTAAAATATACTGTTTATAATCTTCCTCTGTAAGGCTTTTATCCTTAAGCCCAAGCTCTTTATACTTTCTGGCCACTCTTGAAAACAGACTTTCATACGAACCTGCAAGTGCTTTCATCTCTTCCAGTTGATCCTCAGTGATTTTCTCTGTTTTGATGTCCTGGTATTCAAACTCATCACCAATTCCCAACTCTTTGATGATTCGCTGACAGGTATTGCAAGTAGATAAATGGTATACTTTTTTCATGTGTGTTATTATATTTCCAAAGGTCACATGGAATTCGCTACAAACTTGTTTATCCCTAGGATTGTAACTTATGGGATTCCAAGTTTATGCTCATTTCATTGGACTTAATGTCTTGATGTGAGGTGGCAAAAGTAGTGTTTTTGAAAAAAGTTAAACACCCAAATAACCTCTCGTATTTTCACTATGCTATCACCAACTACAAAATGGCTTTTTAATCAAAGAAGAATTGAAATAGCGAGCATCTTGAGAGACTTCTTCACCAATCCAGTCAGGTAAGTCAAAGCTTTCATCCTCGCTTGATAATTCTATTTCTGCAACGGTAAGACCTTTGTTCTCCCCTTCAAATTCATCGATTTCCCAGGTTTTTCCCTGATAGTTTACGATGAACCGAGTCTTCTCGATCAATGGAGGCTCACATAGTTTCAATAGGGATTCAGCATCAGCCAATGGAATTTCGTATTCAAATTCTTGCCTCGTAGTGTTTTGCGATTTGCCTTTAATGGTCAAATAGGCCATACTATTCTTGACTCTCACTCTCACTGTTCTTTCAGCATTTGAATTGAGATATCCCTGCTTAATCAAGTTTTCTTCCTCCACTAGCTTTCGCCAATCGGAGTTCTTCAACAAGAATTTACGTTCAATTTCCAATCCCATAACTACACCCAATTTGGTTCTTCAAACACTTTTCTAATCCTTCCATAACTAAAAATACCATGAGCGCAATGCTCATGGTATTGATAAAATCATTCAATGTCTCAAACGAGCAACTTAATTCATCACTAGTTTCAACACGCCTTTTCCTTCTACTCCCAGGTAGACAAATCCGTCCGGTCCTTGTCTCACCACACGCACTCTACCGATACCTTCGAGCATTTTCTTTTCTTCTATAATTTTGTTGTCCTTCATCACACATCGGTGCAGGTATCCAAACTTCAAAGACCCAACCAATAGGTCACCTTTCAAACTTCCGTATTTGCTGGAGGTCACAAAATCCATCCCACTTGGAGCGATAGACGGCACCCAATAGATCTGAGGCTGCTCCATTCCTTCCTTTTCTGTAATGTCCGTAAACTTGGTTCCGTTGTAGTTCACTCCATAAGAAATCACCGGCCAGCCATAGTTCTTCTTTGGCTGTATCAGATTGACTTCATCACCTCCCATTGGGCCGTGCTCGTGCTCCCAGATCTCTCCATTAAAAGGATTCAATGCCAGCCCTTGCGGATTTCTGTGACCGTATGAATAGATCGTCTGCATAGCAATTGGATTGCCATTGTAGGGATTGTCTGACGGCACACTGCCATCATCGTTCATTCGGTGGATCTTGCCACAGTGATTGTTTAATGCTTGAGGGTTTTCATCTCTATTTCCACGATCCCCTACTGAAACGTACATATAGCCTTCCTTGTCAAACACAATTCTGGAACCATAGTGATGTCTGGTTTCTGATGCTGGCTCCGCTTTGAAAACCTCTGCAGACTCTACAAAATTGTTTCCGGATAATTTACCCCTAACAACTGCAGTAGTGGCTAACTTCTCTCCCATCGGCTTAGAATACGACAAATAAATGTAGCCATTTTGCGTATAGTTTGGATGTACTTTTACATCCAACAAACCTCCCTGACCTTCTGCCACCACTTTGGGAGTGCCTTTCACCACGGTCATATTGCCCTTGGATAGTTTGTACAACTGTCCATCTCGCTCTGTAATTAGCATATCTCCGTTAGGCAACCAATCGATACCCCACGGCACGTTCACCTCTTCGGTAACTAGTTCGGTATCAAAATTTTGCGCTGTAGCAACTAAGGTTAGCGCTAGTGTTAAAAAGCTCAATAGGTATTTCATAATTGTTGAGTTTAATTACTAATCGATTGGGGGACGATTTTGTTCTATGCGAATAACGTCAAATGTGCGATAAGGGACAAGGGAATGGTGAGGTGAATAAGCAAGTCCATCTATACCCTTTCAGGTATAAATAATAGCAATTTGTCTGAATTTATACCCCTTGCCCTTGTTGGAGTTGTCTCCAACAAGCGATATGTCACTAGCTAGTTTAGAAATAGTAAATTTAATTTTCTTTTGTATCATGCAGGCTGGCATATCATACCTGTCAGTGGACACCTGTCCGACCTACAGCGGAACATCAATAGAGGGAGAGAAATGATTTTAAGAAAAATGAATATTGTTAGAAAATTTAAAACTGGGAATATTCCTTCTACAGCTAATTCTGTTATTGTCATTGATGAAGGAGAAGGACCAGTCGTTTATTCTTTAGACTGGAAAGTGTTAATCAAATTTGAGTTTGGAGCATTTGTTTCATTCATTAGTGATAATACTCTCATCATGATTAATCAGAAGAATGAATGTCATTTTTATTCCTTAGGTAGCTTTTCCATTGTTAAGGAAATAAAATCTGGTTTAGATAGAGGGAATTTTATTGATGAGAATAGTTATTTGATACAGAATACTAATGAAAATATTTTAGCATTACTCAACCTTGATACAGAAAAACTACTATGGTCTAAATCACTTTTATTTGAAGAAAAACTTACCATGTTTGCTGTCTTTGGAACAAAGATTATTGCAACTCCAAGTCAACGCCAAAAAAAATACTGCTTCAATCTTGAGGACGGAAATCTAGATTGGGTTTTACTACCTTCAGACCTTAATATACCAGTTCGTTGTAATTCTTTAGGTAATACCTATTTAGTTGATAATGTCTTAATAGGTCATTCGGAAGACATGTGTTGGTTTGGAATTGATATTAATACTAAAGCACAATTATGGGATTGTAAACAACCAGCTAAGAGTTTGGGAGGAGCGTTATCTCACGGTGTTTTTCATTCAATAAGTATTTATGAATTTGAAACTAGTGAGGAACAAGAGTTTGTTTATATCGGTATGGATTGCTTAACTGGTGAGATTAAAAGAGAGGTTAATATCAGTAAAAGGTTAAGAGAGCTTAATGTTCTTAAAAAAGAGAAATACGGAATGTATGATTATTTCAACGCTATTTCTGTTGGACAGACTCATCTGTTTTTTGCCGTAGATCAAGTTTTGATGACTTTGGATTTGTCCACTTGCGATTTAGAAATTGTGTACGAACATGAGCATAAAATTTCATCTTCTAAAATACATAATCAACAAATTTTTGTTTCAGACAATAGCTTCAATCTACTACTACTAAAAGGAGATCAATTAATACATGATGTTTTAACCCAATAATAACTTCATCACATTGATTTCACTCGCTTTTTTGCCCTTTTTAGATCTCACTGACACAACGGTCCGGATAGGTGTCTCCAATAGAGTCAGAGTCAATAAATTTAATTTTCTCGTGCATCATGCAGGCTAGCGGTATCATGTCTGTTGGTGAAAACACCAACAGAGGCAGAGAGGCGGAGATAGTCGAGATTCAAAATTTGAAAACCTCGTCATATAGTCTACGCCCTATGAATTGAGTTCTTTCTCGAATTGATTCTTCGTTCCAAGCTGAGGCTGTTTTCACCTTTTCATCTAGGTAAATTCCAGATTTCAAATAAACTGAATGTTTGCTAGAAAATGGTTTATTTCCTAAATCAACATTCAATTTCTCGTCCATTAGAATAAGGTTTCCTACATTACCCCGTTCGTAAAAATCTACTTTATGTGATTCGTCATTTTCTGAATGCATGTGTTCAATTGTCATCAAATCATACTTTAGTACAGTCCCTGATCCTTCTTTAGATGAATAAAATGTATCATATTGTGTTAGTATGTACTTAATAAGAGGCTTTTCTTTGGTATAAACTGAACTGTAATGAAGTAAAGCAAAACTGGCTAAAAACTCATCTTTTGAAGGCAACTTATCTCTTAACTTGATCTTTAATTCATCGAGAGCATTTGTTTTATCATTTTCAGATGCCTGATCTAGTTGTCTTGCATGATATGCATACATGAATGAAATTCCACCTGAAGATCTTTGTGAGGTAACTGCGGTGAATATGAAATGAAAACATTCGATTGCTCTTACAATATCTTTGACTCTTTTCAATTTCAGATTGCCTCTTTCATACTCTCTCATTACTGAAAGTAACATTGGAATTTGTTGCTTAACGTTGAATAACAAAAGTGCATTCATTGAATCCTTCAATTGCTCTTCTTGCTTAGACCAAGTTCGATAACCCTTGTCCAAAATGCCTCTATATAGGGTTGATTCACTTAGGATTTGATTCAGGAAATCATTTGAATTTGATTTGTTGACTGTTTGCTTGAGTAACTTGAATAGTTTTTTCTGAGTTGTAAATTCATATTTGGATAACCAAAAATGGTGTAAAAAGCTATCCATATTCAAATCTGAATTAGATCCCTCAATTAAGTCTCTTGCTTGAGACCATTTATCCTTAGAAATGTCTACCCCCTTATTCTTCTTTGGTAATAATTTTGTTAAATGGTTCTTAACAAGGTCGGACACACGCAAATCCTTGCCTCGCGTATTCAGAGTTTCAAAAATGATATAGGCGTCATCTTCATTATCCAATTCAATGTAAATCACTTTTAGATTTAAAATCCGATCTCTGATTTCTTTCAGAATATCTTTTTTTTCTTCCTTTTTTTCTTGATCAGTTTTGGTAGTACTAGAGTCAATTGAGTATAATTCTGCATTTATAAGATTTTGTATTGTCTCGAATCCCTTATGAATAAACTCCTCTTCTTTTTTAGTTGTTACTAATGTCACTTCAGAATCACCATACTTTTGAACATTTTCATGAAAGTACGGATAGCTAGATTCTGTTTGAAGTACAAAATTCATCTCATCGTCAAGGTCTTTTCTTTCAATCATGCCTTGGGTCCCTTTTGCGAGACTATCCTCGCCAATAGATTTGAATGATTCCCGAAGCGCACTCAAGAGCATGGTTATTGTCGTGAGCCTTTGTTGACCATCAACAACTCCGAAAGTATCACTGCTCATTTTATAAACAACCATTGATCCGATGAAGTAGTCTGAGTTACTTTCTCTAATAGAATCGTTCCAAAAATCCTCAATATGCTCTCTTTCCCAAGAATACGGTCGTTGAAATCTGGGTATTTTATAATAGTTAGATTTTAAAACAGTCCTTATATCCTTATCTATACTTGATATATTCATATCCTTGGGCGTGTTTTGTTGAATGGCAATAATATTCCTAATAGTGTATCTGATCTAGTTATTGGGCAACTAGTTGCACATAACCTATTTCAGCTTCCCTATCAATAAATGATAAAATAGGATAGTTGAAATACATCCCTCCAAAATAACGGAATCTCAAATCATTACCAAGCTTCGTTTCCTTCCAGATTGGACAGGTAACCTATCTACTGAAGATGAGACATAAACGCTGACGACAGTGATAAAAACGCATCCGGCAATGACTTATCCGCATGGAAAAATCATATATCCGCTCATGGAAATGAGTTATCCGCATTCGGCAATCATTCATCCTCATCTGGCAATCACAAAAACGCTCTCGACAATCGTATAAACGCATCCGGCAACCACATAAACGCTCCCGGCAACTACATAAACGCAATTGACAACTGTCAGTAACCCGAAGCTTCATCACTCACCCAACTACTACAACTTGATGCGGAGGAGCGCCAGACCCGCCAGCGCCGGTCTGGCAAGATTCAGTGTGCGGTGGGGCGTCCTAAATCCAAATGAAGGTTAAATGCATTATTACCTTTTCAAAGAGATTGCCACAGCTTGCTTCCCTCTATCCGCCCTTAAGCTTCGCAATGACGATTTCCTTATCTGAGCAAATTCATCTGATAAACACGATCACCATAGAAGTTGCCAGGTAAATACAGCAAATGTCTGGTATGGGACAAGGGATTAGCACTTCGAAAAGGTAACTTTGCCCGCGAAATTAAAAAGTGTGGCGAACCAAAAGAGACCAGATGTACGTGTGATTATTCCGGCTTTCAATGAGCAAAATGCCGTTGGGATGGTCATAGATGAGATTCCTCAGGATTGGGTCAGTGAGATCATCGTGGTGGACAATGGCTCGTTTGATGACACGTACCACAAAACCAAATCGCACGGAGCTACCGCACTCAAAGAAGAAAGGCGAGGATATGGTCAGGCATGCTTGAAAGGCATGGATCATATAGCGCAATCTGCAACTCATCCGGACATTGTAGTGTTCTTAGATGGGGACCATTCGGACTATCCGGAGCAGTTATCGGAACTGGTCAAACCCATCCTGGAAGATGGAATGGACATGGTGATTGGCTCACGTGCTTTGGGGCAGAAAGAACGTGGTTCTATGACACCACAGCAAGTTTTTGGCAACTGGCTGGCAACCAGTTTGATTAAGTGGTTCTACAAACATGAGTACACTGATTTGGGACCATTCAGAGCAGTAAAATATTCGTCGCTGCTTGCGATGAAAATGGCGGACACAAATTACGGCTGGACGGTAGAAATGCAACTCAAAGCTGCTAAATTGAAAATGAAAACCACGGAAGTTGCTGTAAACTATCGACAGAGAATTGGTGTTAGCAAAGTTTCAGGAACAGTGAAGGGAACCATCATGGCAGGCTACAAAATCATTCTAACCATTTTCAGATACCTCTAAACATGAGTTGGATTGTTGTCATCGGATACATCGTTGCGCTATTGGTCATCAGCATCTTTAGTTTGGAACAGTTCTATCTGGCCATTCTGTACAAGAAAAGGAAAAGACAGGCCAATGCTACTTTGGAGCTTACCTCCTACCCGAAAGTGACGGTACAGCTGCCAGTATACAATGAAAAATATGTGGTAGAGCGCCTCATCGATGCGGTCTGCCGTCTAGACTATCCGCTGGATCAACTGGAAATACAGATACTGGATGACTCTACGGACGAAACAGCGGAGATCATTGCTAACAAAACTGCTGAGTGGCAACAAAAAGGCATCCATGTGCAGCACATCCAGCGGCCAGAGCGTGTGGGGTTTAAAGCTGGAGCCTTGGCTTATGGAACTCAGAAAGCCTCTGGTGAATTCATCGCCATCTTTGATGCGGACTTCTTACCGGAACCGGACTTTTTATTGAAGACTTTGGCCCACTTCTCAGATGAAATCGGGATGGTGCAAACTCGCTGGGGCCACATCAATGAAGATTACAGCATCCTGACCAAAATGCAGGCATTTGGGCTGAATGCGCACTTCTCTGTGGAGCAATTGGGTCGAAATAGCTCTGGCAAATTCATGAACTTTAATGGCACTGCCGGTGTCTGGAGAAAGACATGCATCGAAGATGCTGGCGGTTGGCAACATGATACGCTTACTGAAGATTTGGATTTGAGTTACCGAGCTCAGCTGAAAGGTTGGAAATTCAAATACCTGGAGGATGTCACTTCCCCGGCGGAGCTGCCTGTATTGGTACCGGCCATCAAGTCGCAGCAATACCGATGGAACAAAGGTGCAGCAGAAACTGCTCGCAAAAACCTGGGCAAAGTGATCCTATCCAAGCTTAGTGCACCCGTCAAATGGCATGCGGTTTTGCATTTGCTCAATAGTTCGGTTTTCCTATTTCTGGTCATCGCAGCAGTATTGTCCATACCCATGCTATACATCAAAAAAGGAAACCCGGATTTCAACTTGCTTTTCAATCTGGCCAGTGTTTTCATCATTGGATTTGTAGGAATGACAGTTTTTTACTGGATCGCTACGAAAGCCACGGCGAAGAACTTTTCACTGACCTATTACATCAAGAATTTTCCGCTCTTCCTGACGTTTTCGATGGGAATGTCCCTGCATAATGCCATTGCGGTTACAGAAGGCTATTTGGGCATTAAAACGCCGTTTATCAGAACACCTAAGTTCAACATTGTGAACAAGTCGGACAGCTGGAAAGGAAACACTTATTTGAAACAAAAGATCTCCTTCCTGACGATTTTGGAAGGCTTCATGGCTGCTTATTTTGCATTTGGGGTGATGTCCGCATTTGTGCTCAAAGATTTTGGATTGATCTTATTCCACCTGATGCTTTGCCTTGGGTTTGCATCCGTTTTTTACCTGTCTTTGAAAAAAGTCCCTAATGCAACAGCAGAATAACACTGCGCAATACACAAGCATTTTTATTCTGATTGCTGGAATATCAACTGTCGGTTTGATTGTCCCCAGACATGAAACGTTGCCTTTAGGGTTGGCCTACTTTTCAGCTTTCTTCGGATACTTCTGGCTATGTAAGTTTCCACCTGCTCAATCCGCGACTTTCACGGTAGGCCTGGCGAGTAGACTACTGTTATTCATCGGTCTACCGATGTTATCGGATGACATTTATCGGTTTATCTGGGATGGAGCGCTTATTCATCATGGCATGAGTCCATTTGCAGAACTCCCTTCAACCATTGCGACCAAAGAAGCCATGCCATCAGGTTTAAGTTATGAGTTGTATGAAAAACTCAACTCCAAAGAATACTTTGCGATCTATCCTCCGCTCAATCAATTCATTTTTTGGCTAAGTGCCTGGCTAGGCGATGACATTTGGTTGGTTTCTGCCAATGTGATTCGCTTCTTTTTGCTGGTAGGAGATCTGACCACTTATTTCTTCATCAGAAAAATACTGAAAAGCTCAGGGCATGAGGTTGATCGTGCTAATTGGTATTGGCTGAATCCATTGGTGATTCTGGAAGGAGTTGGCAATCTGCACTTTGAACTACTGGTGGTCACGTTTATGGTGATCGGAATCTACTATTTCAAGCAATCCAGTTACTGGAAATCAGGTATTGGGTTTGGACTGGCTATTGCTACGAAGCTGCTTCCACTGATTTATTTGCCTGCTTTGCTCTTCCGAAAAGACTTCAAATCAGGTTTAACCACCACGATGATCGCAGGAATATTGGGAGTAGTTTCCTTCCTACCCATGATCGATGCAGCACTTATTGAGTCCATGTCGTCAAGCTTAGGCTTGTATTTCCAGAAATTTGAGTTTAACGCCAGCATCTATTTCCTCCTTCGAGAAATCGGATTTTGGGTGAAAGGTTACAACATCATTGGCACTTTAGGACCAGCCTTATCGATAGTCACATTATTCGCCATTTTGGTCATGGCCTGGATTGGGAAGAAAAGGCAATGGAGCATTGAAGAGATCATGCTTTGGTCATTGACCATCTATTTGGCATTAGCCACCACCGTGCATCCATGGTACATCATTCCATTGATTATGCTCGGCGTGCTAACAAAATATTGGTTTCCTATCATCTGGTCCTTGCTAATCTTCGTAACTTATTTTGGCTACACCAGCACCGGATTCGAACTATCTGCGGGTTGGTTGGTTTTGGAATATACCGTGGTACTTAGTGTTTTAATCATTGAAACTGTTAAAAAAAGCAATGCGAAAAATTCATAGTCTTTTTGCCTTCATCATCGGGATGATCTGGCTCCCCGCTTGTGGGCAACAGTCTTTTGATGAAAAAATGAAAAGCCTGTACAAGAACACTGTTCCCATTGTGAATTCGGATCAATTGGAAAACCTGAAAGAACAAGGTGAGGTATTCATTTTGGATGCAAGAGAGCCTGAAGAATTTCGTGTAAGCCATATTCCTGGTGCTCGTTTGATCGGCTATGATGATTTTGACAAAAAACTAATCGGTGATATTCCCAAAGACGCCAAAGTGGTAGTGTACTGCTCCGTTGGCTACAGAAGTGAACGCATCGGAGAAAAGATGCAAAAAATGGGTTTTGAAAACGTGAGCAACCTATATGGCGGTATCTTTGACTGGAAAAATCAAGGCAACACAGTAATTAATCTCAATCAAGAACCCACTGACAGTGTACATACCTATAATCGGAACTGGTCTCAGTGGTTATATAATGGCATAAAAGTGTATGACTAAAAAAGATCTATTAATCGTATTTGTAAAGAACCTTATCCCAGGTCAAGTAAAAACCAGACTGGCTGCTGACATAGGAATTGACGGAGCGCTGGACGTATACAAATACCTGGTAGAACATACGTATGAAGTAACTAAAGAGCTCGATTGCTCTAAAGTCGTTTTTTACTCAGAGTATGTAGAAATCGAAGACATCTGGGATACGGACGAATACAAATTGCAAGTTCAAAAAGGTCCGGACCTTGGTGACCGAATGCAGAATGCATTTGAATTTGCTTTTGACAAAGGTTATGAGCGAGCAGTTATCATTGGCACTGACTGTTGGCAACTAAGTGAAGAGGTCATCGAAGAAGCATTTGACAAACTGGAAGAAAACGATGTGGTAATCGGACCGGCAACAGACGGTGGATATTACCTGATCGGGATGAACAAACTCTATCCTGCGCTTTTCCATGACAAGAAATATAGTCATGACAAGGTACTCAGCGATGTACTGACAGAAATCGGTCAAATGGATGCAGAATTCCATTTGCTTCCAGAACTGAGTGACATTGACACCTTCCAGGATTTGAAGGATTCGGATATTGAGTTTGAATTTGTTGACCCGGAAGATGAAGGTTAAGAAAATATACGGAATAGGGCTGCTTGGTGCAGCCCTTTTTGCTTGTAATCCAGCTACTCAGCCGGCTCCAGATTACATCAACGCGCAATGGGCCAAGGACAAGCTTTGGGATGATGGACAAGCAGAAGTGGCCACCTATGATACCGAACGAATAGTCTACGGAAAGCCCAGACAATTTGATTATGTCTACGTGCTGGTCAAAGAAGAATTCAATCAAGAGTTCCGCGTCAAAACAGATGATTATAATCGATCGGATTTGTATCCCGTGATGAAGGTGAACAAGTTTTGCCGAATTGAAACCCTGAAATATCCCTATCATTACCTCACCTCGGTTTTCTATAAGCGAGAATCGCCACATCAAGTACATAAGCTCACCAACACCAGTCAGGAATGGTGTGGCAATACGGCCAAATCTTTCCTGGAAAATGGAAATCAATATGACTTCCAATACATGAGTTACTGGGATGGTCAGGGCAATGGAACAACCACCATCGAGAAAAGTCCATGGTTTGAAGATCAGCTGAGCTACACGCTCAGAACGCTAGTTTTCGAAGAAGGGCTGCAGTTTGAAGTTGATCTGTACCCAATGCAAGTCTCAAGTAAGGCAAGTATTCCGGTTTCCGAGAAAGCTACCATAGCTATTGAAAAAGCATCTGTGAACGAGCTTACTGAAATTGATAGCACTTTAATAATTGAACCCTGGAAAGTTTCGGTTACCAGAACTGAAGGTCCTAATCTCACCTACTGGATTAATGATGTGTATCCCAATATCCTGTTGAAAATGGAAGCAACTGATGGCAGAAAGCTTTCGCTAAAATCTCTAACCAGAGATGCTTACTGGGACCATGAGTAGGTAAAACAGATTCAGTTTTCACTTTTTAATGCATAGCAGATCAAGTTTTTGATCATTAGTTTTTGTGATTCATAAATCTTTTCGTACTTCGAACTGAACTGGTTGATTTACTAAAAACCAAATCTGCTATGCAAGTACAATTCCGATACGAACAGATTGCTGACAATATTCGAACAGCTATTATTTCTGGAGCTATTAAGCCTGGTGATAAACTACGATCTGTCAGAAGTATGAGCAGCGATTTGGGAGTGAGTCAGGCTACGATCTTCCGTGCATATTTTGATTTAGAAGCTTCCGGCCTCATAGAATCAAAACCTAAATCGGGATATTATGTGTGCTACCATCCCATAACACCAGACCTTCCTTCTAAAACACCCTTTGAAAAACAGGAAAAAACGGTAAAAAACGCTGACCTGGTCAAGGAGTTTTTGTCTTCACTAAATCATCCTGACGTACAATTGGATTTTGGTTTAGCAGTGCCTGCTCCCGAACTACTCCCTCTGGCAAAAATCAAAAAAAGTATTCAGAAGTGCTATTTGAATGACCCTGTTGCCGTCATTGGATATGAGTCAGTTGCTGGCAACAACCAACTCAGACGGCAATTGGCTCAGCTTTCACTTTCATGGGACAAATCGTTCACCGAAGATGATGTGATCATCACCAATGGATGTATGGAAGCAGTGGCACTTGCATTATCTGCACTCACTCAGCCAGGAGACATCATCGCCGTGGAGAGTCCTGCTTTTTATGGTTTACTCCAACTAATGGATTCGTTGAACCTGTCTGTCATTGAAATCCCAGGCGATCCTGTTGCTGGTATTTCCATTCAAGACCTGAAAGAAACACTGCAACAAAAACCCGTCAAAGCCATTTTACTCACGCCAAACTTCAACAACCCGAATGGCACCACCATTCCTGATCAGCATAAAAAAGAACTAGCTGAGATGGCCGCAACACATCAGGTTCCCATCATAGAAGATGACATTAATGGAGAACTCTACTTTGGAGATCAACGACCTAAAACCATAAAAACCTTTGATCAGGAAGGATGGGTGATATACTGTTCATCCCTCTCCAAAACACTCATGCCAGGATATAGAATTGGATGGTGCATACCCGGTCGATTTCATGCTGAAATTCTAAGAAAGAAAAGCATCACCAATATCAGCACGTCTTCGATTGTACAAGCGATCACTGCTCACTTTTTAGAATTTGGCAGGTATGAGTTTCATCTCAAAAAATTGCGAAATGCTTTAAAAACTCAGTATCTACAGTACAAACGTGCCATTTTTGATAGCTTTCCAAACAAGATAGCCAGTTCCAATCCTCAAGGGGGTTTTGTGTTATGGCTTGAGCTAAGGCAATCCAAGGATGCTCTGACACTCTACAGAAAGGCATTGCAAAAAGGAATCCGTATCGCCCCAGGTCAGGTGTTTTT